>NZ_JBHYJD010000008.1:261008-374584 GCF_042740555.1 Nonomuraea sp. NPDC059007
CGCGCCGCCGCCCGCGCCTCGCGGAGCGTGCGTTCGCCCAGCTCGGCCCGTGCGGCGGCGTCGAGGTCCGGCGGCAGCCGTACTTCCTTGACGGCGACCTCCTGGCGCAGCAGTTCGTCCAGCGCCAGCCAGACGATCCCCATGCCGCCCTGGCCGAGCTGGGACAGCAGCCTGTAGCGGCCCGCGAGGAGCCCTGCGGATTCCGCCCCCGACATCCCCGCCTCCTGCCACCCCGGAAAGTCCCGATATTAGGGATAAATGGGGGTGAGATACCGGGGTTTCGGTGATCAGCGGGGTTCCTGTTCTCCGGTGTACGCCGGCAGCGGCAGGACCCGGCCGGTGAGGAAGGCGGTCACGGCGGCGAGCGTTGCCCACACCGTGAACCGCACGTTGTCGCCCAGCACCCCCACCTGCGCCGGCTGCGCCGGGGTGAGCCGGTCCCACAACTGCCCGGCCTCGGCGTCGTCGCCCGCGCCGCGCCGCCCGAGCCGCCGGAGCGGGTGCGGCGCTGCCTGGCCCGGCTGACCGCCCGCGAGCACGAGGTCCTGCTGCTGCTCGGGCGCGGGATGTCGAACGCGGAGATCTCCGCCCGCCTGCACATCGGCGAGACCACCACCAAAACGCACGTCAAACGCGTCCTGGACAAGCTGGGCCTGCGCGATCGGGTGCACGCGGCGGTCTTCGCCTTCGACCACGGCCTGGTCCGCGCCGGAGCCGGGCGGCTCAGGACAGGCGGCGGCTGAACAGGTAGTTGCGCCGGCGGCGGGTGATCTCGGTGCTCTCCCGCCATCCGCCGCGCCAGACGTACATCCGGTAACCCATCCTGAGCAGCGGCTCGGCCACGTCGCTCGCGGCCAGGCCGTACTTGCCGAGGTGGCGGTCCTCGATCTCCAGCAGGAGATGGGGCCGGTGGCGCTCGATCGTGCGCGTCCCGCCCTCCAGGACCACCGGCTCAAACCCCTCCACGTCCACCTTCATGAAGTCCACCCGCGGGATCCCGCGGGTCTCGCACACCTGGTCGATGGTGTACACGGGCACGTCCAGCGTCCTGCCGCCGCGCTCGTGCGGATTCTTCTCCCCGGTCCGCAGGTGGGCCCAGCCGTGGACGGGCAGCCCGAACCGATAGGGCAGGCGCAACTTCTGCAGCCCGGACCCGGCGCCGATCGCGGCGTTGCTCGTGATCACGTGGTGGGCGCCCGCGGCCCGTCGCGCCGACTCCAGGATCCGGTACGGCAGGCGCAACGGCTCGAAGCTGTGCACCTGCCCGGTGCGCCCCACCAGCCGGGCGAGGGGAAAGGTGTACATGCCGTAGGCGGCGCCGATGTCCAGGCACACGTCGCCGCGGCCCACGAGCCGCGACAGCCCGCGCAGTTCCGGCTCACGGGACAGGGCGCGTGCCACCAGGGCCGCGGTCATCGATCTGATCATGCGGCGGACGGTAGGTGGCGAACCGGTGCGCCCGGATCCCCCTCAGGAGCGTGACCGGCGGCCGCGCCGTACCTCTGTGGAGTGACGGCCCGCCACCACCAGGCCGCTCTCGTAGGCCAGCACCACCGCCTGCGCCCGGTCGCGCAGGTGGAGTTTGCCCAGGATGCGGCCCACGTGGGACTTGACGGTCTCCTCGGCGATGGTCAGGCCGCGCGCAATGTCGGCGTTGGACCGGCCGTCGGCGATCAGCCTGAGCACGTCGAGTTCGCGCGGGGTGAGCGCGTTCAGCCGCAGCGCCTCGCGCTCGTCGATCGGCTGCCTGCTCGCGAACTCCGCGATGAGCCGGCGCGTCACCGACGGCGCCAGCAGCGCCTCCCCCGCGGCCACCACGCGCACCGCGCTGATCAGGTCGGCCGGTGGCGCGTCCTTCAGCAGGAAGCCGCTGGCCCCGGCGCGCAGGGCCGTGTACACGTAGTCGTCGACGTCGAACGTGGTCAAGATCACGACTCGGGTGCCGGGCACGCCCGCGATCACCCGCCGGGTGGCCTCCAGTCCGTCGAGATGCGGCATCCGGACGTCCATGAGCGCCACGTCAGGACGCGTCCGCCTGGCCAGGGCCACCGCCTCGAGCCCGTCCGCGGCCTCGCCCACGACCTGGATGCCGGGCTGGGCCGACAGCAGCGCCGCGAAACCCGCCCTGACCATCGCCTGATCGTCCGCGACCAGAACGGAGATCATCTTCCCTCCCGTGGCAGGACGGCCCGCACCGCGTACCGCCCGTCGGCCGTCGCGCCGGCGGACAGTTCCCCGCCGGCGAGGCTCACCCGCTCGCGCATGCCCACCAGCCCGTACCCGGACCCGGCCCCCGATCGCGACCCGGCCTCGTTTCGCGTCCCGGCCTCGTTGACGACCTCGACCACGACGTCGCCGTCGTCCAGGCCGATCGCGACCCTGGCCGGGGCGCCGCCCGTGTGCTTGATCACGTTGCTCAGCGCCTCCTGCACGATCCGGTACACCGTGAGTGACAGGGCTGCACCCAGGTCCGGGGCGCGTTCGGGCAGGTCCAGGCGTACCGGCGTGCCCGCCCGGCGGGCGGACTCCGCCAGCTCGGCCAGGTCCCGCAGCCCAGGCTGCGGCGCGGTCGGCGGGTCGTCGTCCCCTTCGCTCCGCAGGACGCCGAGCAACTGCCGCATCTCGGCCAATGACGCGCTCGCCGCGGCGTTGATGTCGCGGAACTCGTGCCAGACCTCCCCCGACGCCGCGTCCTTGATCCGGTAGGGGGCCGTGGCCGCCCGGACCGCGATGACGGACATGTGGTGCGCCACCAGATCGTGCAGCTCCCGGGCGATCCGCGCGCGCTCCTCCAGCAGCCGCCGCTTGCCGTACTCCTCGGCGATCCGCAGGGTGCTCAGCCGCCGCATCCTGAGATAGAGCCCGATGACCGTCACGGCCAGCAGCATCAGGCCCCAGCTCCTCATGGCCTCCACGACGTACGGCGACACGTCCGGGAGCCAGAGCTCGGACAGCACGCCCGTCCCGAGCGTGATCAGGAACACCGCGGCCGTGACCCGCCGCCTGGACACCAGCGCCACCGTGAACACCACCGGCGCCTGCGCCAGCGTCTCCGACACCAGCCAGGGCGACCAGTCGCCGACTCTGAGGACCGTCATCCCGGCCAGCAGCGCCAGCATGATCCACCAGGCGGTCAGCGGCCGGTACCAGGACACGGCGACGGGCAGCGCGTACAGTGCCCCGATCAGCAGCCCCGGCAGGCCCGCCCCGAGCATGTCCGCGAACGCCCACCCGTTGAACAGGGCCACCAGCCCCGCGGCGACGAAGTACGGGCGCCGCGGTACCTGGGGGCGGCCCGGGTCGGCCGGTGAGGCCGGCACCCGGGCACGATGCGCGCTCCGGAGGATACTCAGCACTCCCAGAACCCTACGTGATCATCGACGGTGGCCGCCGCCCCCTCTGACCGGTACGTCGCCCAACGCCATTAACTGGGCTATCCTCCCGGTCCAACAGCCTTTCTACCGGTTTGGGGCCCCATGTCGACCCTTGTCCTCCTCCATGCCTTCGGCTCCAGCCGGCGGGCCTGGTCACCCCAGGTCGCCGAACTGTCCCGGCGGCACCGGGTGCTCACCCCCGACCTGCCGGGCCACCACTCCAGCCCCGGCCCGTTCTCCCTGGACGCCGCCGTGCGCTCGGTCCGCGAGCTGCTGGCCGCCGAGGAACAGGTCCACCTCGTCGGGATCTCCGGATCGGTGAGCGTCGCCCTCCTGACGGCCCTGGCAGAACCGGAGAAGGTCGCGAGCCTCGTCCTGTCCGGCGGCGTCGCGGCCCCGACCGGCGGCGACGGCCTCCAGCGCACCGTGATGGGGCTGCTGCCCACCGCGATGATCGTGTCGATGATGAAGGGCATGTACTCCGGCGGCCGCCCCGAGCACACCGCGACCGCGGCCGAGGACCTGCGGACGGCGGGCAAGGCGGCGCTGCTCACCGGGCTGCGCGAACTGGGCGAGCTCGACCTGCGGCCCAGGCTCGCCGAGATCAAGGCGCCCGCCCTGGTACTCGTCGGCGAGAAGGACAAGGCCAACATCGCGCCCGCCGAGGTCCTGGCCGCCGGACTCCCCCAGGCGGAACTGCGCGTGATCCCGGGCGCCGGGCACCTCTGGAACCTCGAACAACCCGAGCTGTTCACCCGCCTCGCCGCCGGCTGGGCCGAGACCCCGCGGGGTTAGCCCACGGCCGCCGCCAGGCGTTCCAGCTCCAGGGCGACGCCGTCCTCGTCGATGGAGCCGATCACATGGTCCACGGCCGCCAGCACGTCGGCGTGCCCGTTGGCCATGCCGTACGACGTGCCCGCCCAGGCCAGCATGGGCAGGTCGTTCGGCATGTCACCGAACGCGACCACCTCATCGGCCCCGATGCCCAGCCCCGCGGCGTAGGACATCAGGGCCGAGGCCTTGCTCACCCCGGCGGCGATCGCCTCGACCAGGCGTGATCCGTTGGAGTGGTAGACGGTGACGATCGGGGCCAGCTCGGGCGCGGCCAGCGCGAGCAGCTCGTCGGCCGGCAGCGTCGGGTGACGGCCCAGCAGCTTGGGGCCCGGCCTGCCGAACAGCTCGTGGTCGGCCATCCGCACCAGCGTGATGCCGCGATCCCAGTCCCACGGCTCGTACAGCTCGTCGGCGGCCAGCGTGGCGGCGTACTCGACCGCGATGCCGATGCCGGGAGCGGCGGCGCGCAGGCGGGCGGCGGCCTCCCCCAGCACCTCGGGCGGGATGGCGTGCTCCTCGACGACCCGGCGGGCGCCCAGGTCGTAGACGAGCGCGCCGTTGGAGCAGATGGCCACGCCGTGGTGGCCGAAGGCGGGGGCGATCTCGTGGATCAGCCGCGGCGGGCGGCCGGTGACGAAGACGACGCGCGCGCCCAGCCGTTCCGCCGCGGCGAAGGCGGCCACCACGCGCGCGGACACCGTGCCGTCCGCACGCACGACCGTGCCGTCGAGGTCGGTGGCGATGAGGCGGGGAAATCCCGTCAGAACGGTTCACCTCCATAGGGCCTGGATCGTGAACCATCGTCCGCACGGAGACGATCACCTGTCAATGAAGGCACCGGCCCAGTCCCAGCGCTCAGCCGGATCGCGCCCCTGTTCTCCCGGTGATCGCCTTCCGTAGGATGGCCGGGTGCGCGCTCGTGAGCTTCCCATCGCCCTGCAGGGCCGCCCCGGTCCCGCCAACGCCATCACCGACGTACCCGGTGTCCAGGTCGGCTACGTCACGCTGACCGAGGGCGCGGCCCGCACCGGGGTCACCGCCATCCTGCCCAGAGGCCGCGACGGGGTCGGCGTGCCGTGCGCGGCCGGCGTCTACTCCCTCAACGGCAACGGCGAGATGACCGGCGTGACGTGGATCGAGGAGAGCGGCGCGCTGACGCTGCCCGTCGCGATCACCAACACCCACGCCGTCGGCACCGTGCACCGCGGCGTCATCGACTGGGTCGTCGCCGCCCACCCCGCGCTCGGCGCCGAGTGGCTGCTGCCGGTCGTGGCCGAGACCTGGGACGGCTACCTCAACGACATCAACGGCCCCCACGTCCGCCCCGAGCACGCCGCCCAGGCCATCGAGTCGGCCGCGGGCGGGCCGGTCGCCGAAGGCAACACCGGCGGCGGCACCGGCATGAACTGCTACGGCTTCAAGGGCGGCTCGGGAACCGCTTCGCGCCTGGTCGAGCACGCCGCCGACACCTACACGGTCGGCGCTTTCGTCCAGGCCAACTTCGGCAGACGGTCCGAGCTGACCGTGGCCGGGGTGCGCGTCGGGCAGGACCTTCTCGACGACAACCCCATGGAGGAGCACGCGCGGGCACGGGCCGGCGCGGGCTCGGTGATTGTCGTGGTGGCCACGGACGCGCCGCTGCTGCCCGGCCAGTGCAAGGCGCTGGCGCGCCGGGTGCCGATGGGCCTGGCCAGGACCGGCACCACCGGCAGCCACTTCTCCGGCGACATCTTCCTGGCCTTCTCCACCGCCAACGAAGGGGCGCTGGCCAGCGGGTTCGCCGCCGGTGACGACTACGAGACGCTGCGGTTCGTGCCGTGGGGCCGCATGGACCCCTTCTACACGGCCGTCGTCGAGGCGGTGGAGGAGGCGGTGCTCAACGCGCTGACCGGCGCCGAGGAGAGCATCGGCCGCGACGGCCACCGCTCCCCCGCCCTGCCGCTCGACCGTCTGACGGAACTGCTCTCCCGCTGAGGGTACGGCGCCGCCGTACCCCAGCCAGGGCTGGTCAGAATGTGGCCGGGATGGCCCGCGGCACGCGCGGCATGCCCCACATGCGGTTCTCCTCGCGCAGCGTGCGCAGGCGCTCCACCTCGGCGCTCCACTCGGCGCCGGCGGGCGTGGCCTTGGCCTTGCGGCGGGCGATGCGGTCGTCGTAGGCCTTGACGCCGAACGTGGCCCGCTGGCCCGCCTCCGCGCCGCGCAGCGCCTCGGTCAGCGCCTTGTCGAAGGCCCGGCCCGCGGCCAGCAGCTCGATGTCGTCGACGTCGGCGGCCCGCAGCTCACGCACGGTCAGCTCGGCCTCGCGGGCCTTGGCCAGCAGCTCCGGGAAGGTCTTGGAGATCTCGATGTCCGCGTGGTAGCGCACCTCGGCCTCGCGGCTCACCCGGGGACGGAAAAACGCCATCGACTCTGCCTTTCTCAACGCTGCGTATCAGGCGTAGCGTACGCCGTCGCGGGACACGGGCCGTAATCGGACCCGGCCCGGCGCCTTTACATAGTAGATTTCTAACATGCCCGCGAAGCGACCGCCCGTACCCCTGTCCCGCGAGCGCATCATCGACGCCGCGCTGCACATCGCCGACAGCCAGGGCCTGCGCAGGCTCACCATGCGCCGCCTCGGCGACGCGCTGGAGGTGGAGGCCATGGCCATCTACCACCACCTGCCCCGCGGCAAGGACGCGCTGATGGACGCCCTGGCCGAGCACGTCACCGCCGTCCGGGTCGAGGCGGGTTCGAGCTGGCAGGAGACGGCCAAGGCCTGGTGCAGGGCCGGGCGCGAGGCGCTGCGCGACCACCCCGGCGTGCTCGCCCTCGCCCTGACCAAGCCGCCCAAGGGCGCCACCACGGTCTCGATCAGAGACCAGACCGAGCAACTCGCCGACGCCGGCCTGCCCGCCGCCGCCGAGGCCGTACGCACCATGCGCGCCTTCGTCTTCGGCAGCGTCGCGGTCGAGGTCCAGCAGTCCGGCTGGGCCGATCCGGAGGTCGACACCTGGACCCGCCGCGACGAGCGAGCCGACGCCGACTTCGAGCGCGGCCTCGACGCACTCATCAAAGGACTGCAAATTTAGTCGGCGTGTCGCGCTTGGACCGTTATCCTGCTTAAGACACGCTGTGTCGTAGGTCACAGACTCACCCGGGGCACCCTCCACTAACCGCCCGAACGGGCTATGTCGGTTTGTGTGACCCACGTCGCACACTTGCTAGAAACGAACAAGCCGAGCCGCTCCCCGTCAGCTCAGTGCGACATGGGAGCCATTCACGAGATATCGGAGGCACGCCGATGTGCCCGCACGACCCGGTCTGCCCGTCTGCCGAGGCGCCCGACCGCGAGGCAGCACGAACCCTCGCCTGCCACCCCGAGCAGGGGTGGAGCCTCCTCTGCAACGGCGTCGTCCTGTTCGAGGACACCGGGGAGCTCCTGCCCGGCGGCATCGTCATCGCACCGCACCGTCCCGCCGTGGGCGCCGCCTGACCTACGCGTAACGCACGATCCAGCGGGCGACGATCTCGCCCACCTTCCCGGGGTCCTTCTTCAGATCATGTCCCTCCCCCGGCAGGACGACCAGCTCAGCGGCGTCTGCCGGGTCCGGCACCCCGAACGGGTCCCGGTCCCCGTTGACCACGAGCACGTCGACGCCCGCCTCGCGCAGCTCCCCCGCCCTGGAACGTTCCGGCCGCCCCGGCGGATGCAGCGGAAACGCCAGCGCCACCACGGCCGCCGCGCCCGCCCGCCGCGCCGTACGGCAGGCCACCCGGGCCCCGTTGCTCCGCCCGCCCTGCACCAGCGGCAGGCCGGGAAAACGCGCGACCAGCGCCGCCACGACGACCTCCCACGCCTCGTCCTGCCGCTCCGGCGAGCCCGGCGCCCTGGCCCCCGCCAGCCGGAACGGCTGCGTCACCCTGGCCACGCTCACGCCCGCGGCCAGCGCGTGCTCGCGCACCGCCAGCAGGTCGGGCGCGTCCACCGTGCCCGCGGAACCGTGCGTCAGCACCAGCAGCAGCTTCGGCCGCCGGACCTCGTCGAGGTCGACCCGCGCGGGACCGCGCGCAGTGGTGATCTCCATGGCGACAACGGTACTCGGGGAGGAGGCGCGACCTGGCTCTCAGGTGGGATGACGGCGCGCCGCCGGGAGGGGACAATCTCGGTATGGCAGACATGCGTCCTCTCCGCGACGAGCTGCAGGCGACTCTCGACGCCCGGCGCGATCTCGGTCCCGAATACGAGCAGGCGTTGGTGGAATCGTTCGTGGAGCGGCTGGACGCCACGATCGCCGCCCGGGTGCGCGCCGAACTCGACACCCACCGCCCCAGACCCGGCAAGAACCACAAATCGAGCAGCTCATCGCTGATCCCCATCGCGCTCGGCTCGCTGGCCCTCGGCATCCCGCTCACGGCCATCGCCGCCTCGGCGGCCGGTCCGGCCGGCCTGGTCATGGCATGGCTGGCGATCATCATGGTGAACGTGGTGGCGGCCGTCGCCATCATGCGCGGCCGCTGACCGCACACCGCTCTGCCACGGGTACGAGGGCTCCGTGGCCCGCGGTAGACCCGCCGGGAGCAGGTACGCCCCGCCGGGAGCAGGTACGCCCGGCGGGGGCGGCGCTGTGCCCGGCGGGGGCCGGGCGGTCAGCCGTCGCGGTCGAGGCGCAGGCGGACCTCTTCGGCCAGTGCCTGGTCGGTGTGGTTGAGTCCGTAGCTCCAGACCCGGTCGGCGTCCTCGGCGCGCCCGCGCAGCGGCAGCGTGCGCGCCAGCAGTTCGATGGCCAGCGCGCTCGTGCCCGGCTCGTCGCCGTCCTCCACCGCGCCCGCGAACTCCGCGCACGCCAGCTCCAGGTGGGCGATCCCGAGCTGGACCCGCAGCCTGGCCACCTCCCCGGCCGGCGCGTCGTGCAGCGCGGCCATGAGCACGTCCGCGGCCTCGCCCGGCTCGCCCTGGAGCAGCAGCAGGTCGCCGAGCTGCTGGGCGGCCCGCGCGCCGAGGTGCGGGTCTCCGGCGCCGATCGCCGCGCGCAGCTCCTCCTCCGCCGCCTCCAGGTCGTCCCGCTGTACGGCCAGCCTGGCCAGCCCCAGCCGCGCCAGCGCCACGTACTCGGGGGCGCCCATGCCGAGCACGGCCTGCCAGGCGCCTCTGGCCTGCTCCGGCCGGTTCTCGCGCTCGAAGCCCTGGGCAAGGTGGCAGGCGGCCTGCGCGCCGTACTCGGGATGGCCGGTCGACAGCGCCACCCGGGCGGCCGCCCGCGCGCCCTCGGCGTCGCCCCGTTGCTCCAGCACGACCGCCAGCCCCACCGCGGCCTGCGCCCGGTCGGGCCCCGCGGGGTCGGCGGCCAGCTCGGACAGGATGGCCGCCGCCGCATCGAGATCACCGCCCTCGGCCAGCCTCCTGGCGTGTTCCAGCGGGGACGCGTCGACGTCTGGGGGTGTCAAGGAGGCTCCTTCTGAACGTTGATCGCCCCGAGCCTAACGACTCGGGGCGATCACGTCTCGCAACTCGGCCTGTCCTCATCTATCCCTGATGGACACGCTCTTGTTGCCTGCCGCCGTGACGAACACCCAGGGCGGCCCATGACAGACGCCACGACGGCAGACATGAGGACCTCAGCAGCCCCGGGCGCCGAACGCCAGGAACTGGGTGACCTCCCGCTGGTCGAAGTTGTCGTCGCTGCCGATCACCAGCGTGCACTCGCCGGTGGCCAGGCGCGGCCCCCAGGCCAGGCTCTCCAGGTTCTGGACCGGCGCCCTGACGTTCTCCAGGTCCATGACGAGCCGCTTGGAGACGGGCCGGTAGGGGCGCCCGGTCGCCAGGCTGTTCCTGTCCTGGACGTCGGTGGCCCGGCGCAGGTCGATCTCGTAGAGCTTGACCTTGTAGTTCACGCCCTCGATCCAGGAGCGCTCCAGGGCCAGATAGCGGTGGTCGTCGAGGGCCAGGATCTCCGACACGCCGCTGTCGGTGGCGCCGTCCGGCGGGATCGGGGCGGCGGGCAGCGGGTCGATCGGGTAGGCGTACTGCCCGCGCAGCCGGCCGTCGCGGCCCCACACGGTGATCCGGGCCGGGGCGCCGGACTCGACGGTGGGCGGCTCGCCGTCCTCGTAACGGGGGCCCTCCACGATGGCGGCGATCGTGGTCGGCGCGAACGTCAGCCCCTCGAACCCGAAGTTGCGCCGCGGGCCGCTGTCCGTGCCGGTGACCTTCAGGTTGCCGGGCAGCGGGAGCTCACCCAGGTGCCGCCCGTCGCGCCCGGCCCAGCGGACGAACAGGTCGGAGAGCGGGATGCCGGGGTTGCGGGCGTCCGGCCGGTCGCCCTCGTGACCCCAGAGCAGATTGCGGCTCCACCGGTCGAAGCGGATCGTCTCCGGGTCGGCGGACTCGGGCTTGCCGTACCCGGGGTAGGGGGTTCCGTCCGGGCGCAGGAGCGTGGTGGCGCCGGTCAGCCGTACTCCGGTGAACGCGCCGGTGCGCCGGTCGATGTCGAGGGCACCGGTGTAGAAGCGGGCGGGGTTGTAGCGCCAGCGGTCGTCGGAGATGAAGTACCAGGTGCCGGTCCGCGGGTCGCGGTCGATGCCGGACAGGCCGCCGACGACCGTGCCCTCGAACTCCATCTTGTGCGGAAGGCGCTGCTCACCGAGAAAACGGGTGATTCTGAGCCCCTGCTGCGGGGCGGAGGCGGCGCTCGACGGCGGGGTGGCCACGAGTTGCGCGCTGACCGCCAGCGCCAGAGCCAGGGCGGCCTTCACCGATCTTCCCCGAAGGATCATTCACTTCTCCACGGCTTGGAAACGGGCCCCGTCGGGGCCTGAGCAAGCACATGAGAGCGTGGATCAAGAGGAAAGTCATGAGGACATGCCGCCGCTCCGGCAGCCTTTACCGTCGGCTCCCGAGCCCGGACCGTCGAAGGCCCCGGGAAGGCACAAAGCGCTTCCCGGGGCCTTCGGGGGCCTTCGTCAACCTCAGTCCTCGTAGGCCTCCAGCGGCGGGCAGGCGCAGACCAGGTTGCGGTCACCGTAGGCCTGGTCGATGCGGCGCACCGGCACCCAGTACTTGCCGTCGCGCAGCGAGCTGACCGGGTAGGCGGCCTCGGCGCGGGTGTAGGGGTGCGCCCAGGTGTCGGAGGTGGCCGCCTCGGCGGTGTGCGGGGCGTTGCGCAGCGGGTTGTCGTCCTTGTCGTAGGCGCCCGAGGCCACCTTGGCGATCTCGCCGCGGATGGCGGCCATGGCGTCGGCGAAGCGGTCGAGCTCGGCCAGGTCCTCGCTCTCGGTCGGCTCGATCATCAGCGTGCCGGCCACCGGGAAGGACATCGTGGGCGCGTGGAAGCCGTAGTCGATGAGGCGCTTGGCCACGTCGTCGACGGTGACGCCGGTCTCCTTGGTGATCTGGCGCAGGTCGATGATGCACTCGTGGGCGACCAGGCCGCCACGGCCGGTGTAGAGGACCGGGTAGTGCGGGGCCAGGCGGCGGGCCAGGTAGTTGGCCGACAGAATGGCCTGCTCGGTGGCGGCCTTGAGGCCCTCGCCGCCCATCATCCTGATGTAGGCCCAGGAGATGGGCAGGATGCCGGCGGAGCCGTACGGGGCGGCCGAGACCGCGCCGACCGGCGAGCCGGGACGCAGCGCGTGACCGGGCAGGTAGGCGGCCAGGTGCGCGCGGACGGCGACCGGGCCGACGCCGGGACCACCGCCGCCGTGCGGGATGCAGAAGGTCTTGTGCAGGTTGAGGTGGGAGACGTCGGCGCCGAACTCGCCGGGCTTGGCCAGGCCGACGAGGGCGTTGAGGTTGGCGCCGTCGACGTAGACCTGGCCGCCGGCCTCGTGGACCTTGGCGCAGATCTCGGTGATGGTCTCCTCGTACACGCCGTGCGTGGACGGGTAGGTGACCATGATCGCGGCCAGCGCGTCGCGGTGCTTGGCGATCTTGGCGTCGAGGTCGGCGAGGTCGATGTTGCCCTCGTCGTCGCAGGCGACCACGACGACGCGCATGCCGGCCATGACGGCGCTGGCGGCGTTGGTGCCGTGGGCGGAGGACGGGATGAGGCAGACCTCGCGGGCCGTGTCGCCGCCCGCCTGGTGGTAGGCGCGGATGGCCAGCAGTCCGGCGAACTCGCCCTGCGAGCCGGCGTTGGGCTGGATGGAGACGGCGTCGTAGCCGGTCACCTCGGCCAGCCAGGACTCCAGCGTGCCGATCAGCTCCAGGTAGCCCTCGGTCTGCTCGGCCGGGGCGTAGGGATGGACGGCCGCGAACTCGGGCCAGGTGATCGGCTCCATCTCGGTGGTCGCGTTGAGCTTCATCGTGCACGAGCCCAGCGGGATCATCGAACGGTCGAGGGCGATGTCCTTGTCCTGCAGCTTGCGCAGGTAGCGCAGCATCGCGGTCTCGGAGCGGTGGCTGTGGAAGACCGGGTGGGAGAGGTAGTCGTCCTCGCGGGCGAGCGCGGCGGGCAGCGCGTCGTCACCGGCCAGGTCGCTGAGCCCCGCGGAGACGCCGAAGGCGGCGGCGACCTGCTCCAGGTGGGCGAGCTCGGTCTTCTCGTCGCAGGAGACCGAGACGTGGTCGGCGTCGATCTGCCAGAGGTTGACGCCGCGGGCGGCGGCCTCGGCGACGACCTGCGCGGCCCTGCCGGGCACGCGGGCGGTCACGGTGTCGAAGAACTCGCCGTGCACGACCTCCACGCGGCCCGCGCGCAGCACCTCGGCGAGCGTCACGGCGTGGGCGTGGGTACGGCGGGCGATCCGCCGCAGGCCCTCCGGCCCGTGGTAGACCGCGTACATGCCGGCGATGACGGCCAGCAGCACCTGGGCGGTACAGATGTTGGAGGTGGCCTTCTCCCGGCGGATGTGCTGCTCGCGGGTCTGCAGGGCCAGGCGGTAGGCGGGCGCGCCGTCGGCGTCCACCGAGACCCCGACCAGGCGGCCGGGCATCTGCCGCTGCAGCCCCTCGCGCACGGACATGTACGCGGCGTGCGGCCCGCCGAACCCGAACGGCACGCCGAAGCGCTGGGAGGAGCCGATCGCGATGTCGGCGCCGAGCGTGCCGGGCGCGGCGATGAGCGTGAGGGCGAGCAGGTCGGCGGCGGCGACCACGAGGGCGCCGGCGCCGTGCGCGCGCTCGGCCAGCGCGCGGAAGTCGCGCACGCGGCCGGAGGCGCCCGGGTACTGCACCAGCACCCCGAAACACTCGGGCAGCTCGCCGTCGAGGTCGGAGTAGACGAGCTCGATGCCCAGCGGCTCGGCGCGGGTGGCCAGCACGGCCTTGGTCTGGGGGAGGGCGTCGGCGTCGACGACGAACACGGGGCTCTTGGACTTGCCGGCCCGGCGGGCCAGGGTCATCGCCTCGGCGGCGGCCGTACCCTCGTCCAGGAGGGAGGCGCCGGCCACGTCGAGGCCGGTGAGGTCGGAGACCACCGTCTGGAAGTTGAGCAGCGCCTCGAGGCGGCCCTGCGAGATCTCGGGCTGGTAGGGCGTGTACGCGGTGTACCAGCCGGGGTTTTCCAGCAGGTTGCGGCGGATCACCGCGGGCGTGATCGTGTCGTGGTAGCCCAGGCCGATCATCGAGGTGAGTACGCGGTTGCGGCCGGCCAGCTCGCGCAGCTCGGCGATGACCTCGCTCTCACTGGCCGCCGGGGGCAGCTTCAGCTGGTCCTTGGCCCTGATGGCCTCGGGCACCGCCACCGCCACCAGGTCGGAGACCGACTCGAAGCCGACGGCCTCCAGCATCCGCTGCTGCTCGTCGGCCGAGGGCCCGATGTGGCGGGTGGAGAACGGAGGTGCTGTCAGGTCGGTCATGAGGGTGCCCTCCCGAGGCGATGGAGACCGGCGCCGGGGCGCGGTGGCCGGGTCTCCCCCTCTGTCATGGGACCTGAGAGCTTCACCCCGCGGGCGGGGCTTGCACCGTCGGTGAGGCGCGCCTGGCTGGCGTGCCTGCTTTCCAGAGTTGCCTCACCCGAGCGGTACCGGTTGCCTGAGAGATTCCGGGGAGGGTTGCTCCTTCGGCGCCCCGACTCAGGGTCGGGGACTCTCCCGCACGGGGTCGTCAGCCTTCGGGACCTAGATTACTACGCCGGACCGCGTCAGGCGTTCCGGCACGCTCAGCTATCCGATCTTGCGCGCGCGCCGCCGCTGCGCCAGCTCGTCCGCGGGGTGGTCGGCCGGGTCGTCACCGGCCGCGGCTCGTTCCCCCGGCAGCTCCGCGAGCGACCCCTCGACTTCCCGCCAGACTTTGCCCAGCGCGATCCCGAACACGCCCTGACCGCCCTGCAACAGGTCGATGACCTCGTCGGCGGAGGTGCACTCGTAGACGCTGACGCCGTCGCTCATGAGCGTGATCTGCGCGAGGTCGGCGACGCCTCGATCACGCAGATGCTGTACGGCGGTGCGGATCTGCTGGAGCGAGACTCCGGTGTCCAGCAGCCGCTTGACGACCTTGAGCACCAGGATGTCGCGGAAGCTGTACAGGCGCTGCGAGCCGGAGCCCTGGGCGGCCCTTATCGTGGGCTCGACCAGGCCGGTTCTGGCCCAGTAGTCCAGCTGCCTGTAGGTGATGCCGGCCGCCGAGCAGGCCGTCGGGCCCCGGTAGCCGATGTCACCCGGAAGTGTCGCGGGGGCGTCGTCGAAGAGCAGGCCCTGCTCTCCGGCACGCTGCCGCGCGCTCTCGCGCCGCACCGGATCTTCCTGGCCGGCCGTCTTTCCCTCGCCGCTGCTGACCGCCACGCGGACCTCCGGCTTTCTCTCATCCCGCGGCCTGATCTGGGGGTTCGCAACGCGCGACCACGGGTTTCACTTGCACCGTAGGACCGTGACCAAGCGCAGTCAACGATCCGGCTCGGCGCGTCGTGAAGCGTAAATTCACTGAAATACCTACCCCGCCCTGCCGAAGTCCTCGGGCGTGATCGTGTCAAGGAACTCCCTGAACTTCTCCACCTCGTCCTCCTGGTCGTCAGGAATGATCACACCGGCTTCCTGCACGACCTCCTCGCTGGCGAAGATCCGGGCACCGGTGCGCAGGGCGAGCGCGATGGAGTCGGACGGCCTGGCGCTCACTTCGACGCCGTTGGAGAAGACCAGATCGGCGAAGAAGATGCCGTCACGCAGCGCGACGATGTTGACCGCGCGCAGGCCGACGCCGAGCGCGCTGAGCACGTCGCGGAACAGGTCGTGCGTGAGGGGTCGCGGCGGCGGCTCCTCGGCCTGGGCCAGCGCGATGGCGGTCGCCTCGGTCATCCCAATCCAGATCGGCAGGAACCGCTCTCCGTGTGCCTCCTTGAGCAAGACGATCGGCTGATTTGTGGGCATTTCAACGCGAACGCCCACTACCTCCATCTGCAACACGGGCTGCTCCGTATCCGACACCTGACCGCTCTTATGCAATTCAACGTAACACCCGGCGGACACCTGGGGGTGCGCCGGTGGCCTCTTCATCGGCCCAGGACACTCCGTACGCCCGCGCGCAGCAGGGCCGCGTGCAGGTCGAGAAGAAGTGCGGACAGCTCCCTGCCCACCTCGTCGGCCTCCCCGATCGCGCCGGGCCTGCGGCGTTTGAGTATGGGCGCGACGGTCTGCTCCACCAGCCCCGCCTCACGCTCGGCCGCCGCCTTGACCGCCCGCAGGTGCCGGGCGTGCAGGCCGAACCTGGCCAGGGCGCCGACGCTGCGCGCCACCTGGAGCGCGTCCTCGTCGTAGCGGCGCGCGACGGGGGCCAGCAGGCCGTAGTCCTCCAGCTCGGTGAGCGTCTCCTCGCTCAGCCCCGCCGCCTCCAGGAGCTCGGCGCGGCTGAGCCGTACCTCCGAGGTCTCCTGTACGGCGTGCGGCCGCCCGAACGACTCGGCCATCTTGTCCTTGATCACGCGCAGCGGGAGATAGTGATCACGCTGCTCGCGCAGGATGAAACGCAGCTGCTCCACGTGCAGATGCGTGAACTTGCGATAGCCGGACGGGCTGCGCTCGGGCTCGATGAGCCCCTCCCCCTCCAGAAAACGGATCTTGGAGATCGTCACGTCGGGGAACTCGGCGTGCAGCAGGCCGAGCACCTCCCCGATGCTCATGTGCGAGCGGGCCGCCTGAGAGGTCATCCCGCGACGGCGGTCCGCATCAGGAAGACCAGCCGGAACTTGCCGATCTGCACCTCGTCGCCGGAGTGCAGCGGCACCTCCTCGATGCGCTCGCGGTTGACGTAGGTGCCGTTGAGGCTGCCCACGTCGCGCACGGAGAACTGGCCGCCGTGGTGGCGGTAGAACTCCACGTGCCGGCGCGAGACGGTGATGTCGTCGAGGAAGATGTCGCTCTCGGGGTGGCGCCCGGTCGTGGTGAGGTCCTTGTCGAGCCGGAAGCGGCTGCCGACGTTGGGACCCCTGGTGACCGTGAGCAGCGCGGTGCCCGGAGGCAGCTGCTCCACCAGGGCCCGCTCGGCGAGCATGAACTCACCGGTCTCCGCCTCGTACGCCTCGATTCCCGCGACCGAGATGGTCGAAGTGGTGTCCCCGGCGACCTCGGGTCTGGTCAGCGGTGACCCACAGCGGGAGCAGAAACGGGCATCCTCGGGGTTGGCGTGCCCGCACTGCGTGCAGTAGACGCTCGGCATCGATCGGCTCGGCCTCCTACCGCGAAGTCGCGGCAACGGTGCTCGGGGCGCGCCTCGCTTCGCTCTTCAAGTTTGCGAATGCCGCAACTTACGCTGATCAGCGACGAAGGTCAAGACGGACGCCTGACGACAGGTTTGGACGGTGACAAAGTTACCGCCGAGTCTGCCTCAAGGTCCATGCCGCCGCGCTGCCTTTCTGTCACGTTCCTGTTGCCTGCCGGGCAATCCGGCAGGTCATCCTCCCAGATGCCGGCCCAATGATCCACTCGAAGATCCGGCGTGTCACACTCCGGAATCCCCTTCGATGATCCGGTACGCCACGTTCCGATGATCCGGTCTCACGCTCCCGAGGCCTGTTCGACGATGCGGGCCCAGCGTTCCAGGAGCGCCTGCGCCGAGTCGGCGTCGGCGGCCTCGGCCCAGACGTCCGTGACGGGCTCGGTGGCGGCCGGGAGGATGAGCGCCCAGCCGCCGTCATCGGCGGCCAGCCGTACGCCGTCGGTGGTGTCGACGCGGAAGCCCTCGCCCGCCGCCTCCGCGGCCTCGATGACCGAGCGCATCACCGCGCCCTTGGCCGCCCACGGCGTGGGGACGCTGCGTTTGAGCAGGCTCGCCTCGGGGATGCGGGCGTCGATCTGGCTGAGCGACAGGCGCGTGCGGGCGACCAGGCCGAGCAGGCGCATGAAGGCGGCCAGGCCGTCCACGGCGGGGCTGAACTCGGGCACGATGAAGCCGCCCCGGCCGTCCCCGGCGAAGACCAGGTCCTCGGCCGCGGCGGCGGAGGTGAGCGCGTCGGTGGCGGTGGAGGTCCATTCGACCTGGACGCCGTGGAAGCGGCAGACCTGCTCGGCGACGCGGGTGGTGGTGACGGGCAGGGCGACGCGCCCGCGGCGGCGCTCGGCGGCGACGAGGTCGAGCACGACGAGCAGGGCGCGTTCCTCGCCGATGAGCTGGCCCAGCTCGTCCACCAGGGCGATGCGCTCGCCCATGGGGTCGAAGCGCACGCCGAAGGCGGCCCGTGAGGAGCTGACCAGCTCGGCCAGGCGCTGCAGGTCGCGGCGGCGCTCGGCGAGGGTCTCGGTGGGCGAGGCCTCGTCCAGGCGGGCGTTGACGGTCAGCACCTCGACCCCGACGCGGCCGAGCAGCGTCGGCAGGACCAGCGTGGCGGTGCCTCCGGCGCAGTCGACGACGACCTTCATGTCGCGTACGCCGGTCATGTCCACGCAGGCCAGCAGCTCGTGGGCGTAGTCCTCGACGGCCCTGGCCGGGTAGCGCAGCTCGGCGATCTCGCCGGGGAACGCGCGGCGGAACTCCTGCCGGGAGTAGACGCGCTCCAGCTTGCGCTGGGCGGCGGGGGGCAGGTCGGATCCGCGCTGGTCCATGAAGACGATGTCGACGCTCTGGGGGTCGCCCGCGGTGGTCCGCAGGGCGATGCCGCCGGCGGCCGCCTCGCGGGAGGTGTGGAAGCGCGCCACGGGCAGCGGGGCGGCCTCCAGGTCCAGGACGTTGATGGCGCTGGCGGTCAGGGCGCCGATGACGGCCCGCTTGAGCGCTCTGGCCGCCAGCGAGGAGTCCCGGGCGGTGACCACCCGCTCGCCCTTCTTGAGCGTCGTGGCGTAGGCGCTGGCCAGCCGTACGCACAGCTCGGGGGTGATCTCGACGTTGACCAGGCCGCTGACGCCGCGGGGGCCGAACAGGCTGCGCTGGCCGCGCGACTCCCAGATGACGCTGGTGTTGACGACGGCGCCGGCCTCGATGGTCTTGAAGGGGTAGACGCGTACGCCGCTGGAGACGTAGGCCTCGGCCTCGATGACGCAGTCGTCGCCGATGACGGCGTTCTCCTCGACGCGGGCGCCGGTCATGAGGTCGGTGCCCTTGCCGATCACGCAGCCGCGCAGGTGGGCGCCGGGGCCGAGGTAGACGTTGTCGTGCAGGACGGCGCGGTGCAGGAAGGCGCCCTCGCGGACCAGCGCGTTGTTGCCGACGACGGTGAACTCGCGCAGTTCGGCGCCGGCCTCGATCTTGGCGTACTCGCCGATGAGCAGGGGGCCCTTCAGGACCGCGTCGGGGTCCACGGTGGCCGATTCGGCGACCCAGACGCCCGGGGAGCGTTCGAAGCCGCCGATGTCGAGCTGGACGCGTCCCGCCAGGGCGTCGGCCTGGGCCTTGAGGTAGCTCTCGTGGGTGCCGACGTCCTCCCAGTAGCCCTCGGCGACGTAGCCGAAGAGCGGGGCGCCGCGCTTGAGCAGGCGGGGGAAGACGTCGGCCGACCAGTCGACCACCTCGCCGTCGGCGACCTCGTCGAGGACCTCGGGCTCCATGACGTAGACGCCGGTGTTGACGGTGTCGGAGAAGACCTGGCCCCAGGTGGGTTTTTCGAGAAAGCGCTGGATGCGGCCGTGCTCATCGACGATGATGATCCCGAACTCGAGCGGGTTGGGCACGCGTTTCAAGCCGATGGTGACGAGCGCCGCATTCTCACGATGGAAACGGATCATGTCCGATAAATCGATATCCGTTAGGGCGTCGCCGGAGATGACCAGGAAGCGGTCGTCCCTGAGCTTGTCCGCGGCGTTCTTGACGCTGCCGGCGGTGCCGAGCGGGAGGTCCTCGGTGGCGTAGTTGAGGCTCATGCCGAGCTCGTCGCCGTCGCCGAAGTAGTTGCGCACGAGCGCGGCGAGAAACTGCACGGTCACGACGGTCTCGGTGAGGCCGTGCCGTTTGAGCAGCCGGAGCACGTGCTCCATGATCGGGCGGTTGACCACCGGCAGGAGAGGTTTGGGCTGGTTGGCGGTCATCGGTCGCAGCCGAGTACCCTCCCCGCCCGCCATCACGACCGCCTTCACCCGATCACTCCTTCTTGTCGGCCTTTATGAGCTGGCGCACCTGTACCACATACAACAGCCCCGCCCACCAGTACAGGCCCGTTCCCCAGATCGCGAAGGCCCAGCCGGTAATCCGGGCAATTTCCGCATACCACCCAGTGTGGGAGGCGAGGAAGAGGAGCGGGAAGGCGTACATCAGGTTGAACATGGCGGCTTTGCCCAGAAAATGCACCTGGAGTGCCCTGTAGCCGTGTTTGCGAAGGACGGGGGCGAAACTCGCGACGAAGAGTTCACGACCGAGGATGAGCACCACCAGCCACCAGGGGATGACCTCGCGCAACAGCAGGCCGATGATCGTGGCGAACACGTAGAGCTTGTCGGCGGCGGGGTCGATGATCCGGCCGAGGCGGCTGGTCTGGTTGAACGCGCGGGCGATCTTGCCGTCGAGCCAGTCGGTGAACCCGGCCACCATCAGCAGCGCGATGGCCCAGCCGTCCGCCTTGGGCCCCAGAACCAGCCAGAGGAACACAGGGACGCCAAGCAGGCGCAGGAAGCTCAGCAGGTTCGGAACTGTCCAGATCCGGTCCTCGGCGGAAGTTTCGCTCACGCTGCGACCCTACTGCGTTGGGTTGTCCTCCCACGCGATCACCTGCTGGGCGTCCCCGGACTCCGTCATTTCCCCCCCACCGTCCCCTCCCCGCCCCGGCCTCGCGCGGCCGGTATGGCGGACAGGCATCGCGGGAGCCGTACCTGGGGGGGTGGGTTACCGGCGGGCGGAGGTGAGGAAGGCCCGGATGAGGGCAGAGTCCTTGACGCCGCGCGCGACCTCCACGCCGCTGGAGACGTCCACGCCCCACGGCGCGGCGGCGGCCACCGCCGCGCGCACGTTCTCCGGCGTGAGGCCGCCCGCCAGCAGCCAGCGGCCCGTCGGACGACCGCGGACGGCGGACCAGTCCCACGGCTCGCCCGCGCCCGCCCGGGGCGCGTCGACCAGCAGCAGGTCCTCGTCGTAGGCCCCGCAGCGCAGGTCGGCGTCGGCGGCCACGGCCCGTACCAGCGTGAGGCCCAGGTCCTTCAGCGCGGTGAAGTCGGAGTGCGGGTGGACGCCGTGGAGCTGGATCGCGCGCACGCCCGCCGTCAGCGCCGCGGCTCTGACCGTGTCCGGGTCCTCGCCCTTGAAGACGCCCACGGTCAGGACGTGCGGGGGGACCAGGGCGGCGAGCTCGGCCGCGCGCTCGGGCGTGACGCGGCGCGGGCTGTGGGTGAGCACGAGGCCGATGGCGTCGGCGCCGGCCTCGACGGCGGTGCGGACGTGCTCTTCTTCGCTCAGGCCGCAGATCTTGACGTACACCCCTCCAGGCTACGGCAATCGTGAGAGAGCGCTCATGAACGCCTCATGAACGGGTAATCACGCTCCGCGACGATCGTGGTCGTGACAAGAACGATCTCCGCCCTCCTCCTCAGCGCCCTTGCCGTGACCGCCGTCGTGATCTTCACGCCGGGCCTCGGCACGCAGGGGAAGATCACGCTGGGCGTGTTCGCGGTGGCGACCGTTCTGTGGATGATCGCCAAGGTGGACGACACGCTCGTCGCCCTTGGGGCCGGGCTGGCGCTGGTGGTGTCGGGGGTACTGCCCGCCGACGACTTCTTCGGGGCGCTCGGTGAGCCGACCGTGTGGCTGCTCATCTGCGCCTTCGTGATCGCCGCCGGGGTGTCGGCCTCGGGGCTGGCCGCGCGGGCGACCGCCTGGCTGGTCTCCCGGGCCTCGACCGTACGGCGGCTGGTGCACCTGACCACGGCGGCGCTGGTGGTGAGCGCGTTCGCGGTCCCGGCCACGTCGGGGCGGGCGGCGCTGGCGGTGCCGGTGTTCCTGGCGCTGGCCAAGGTGCTGGAGGGCCGGCGCCGGGTCGTGGTGGCGCTGGCGCTGGTCTTTCCCGCGGTCATCCTGCTCTCGGCGGTCGCCTCCCTCATCGGGGCGGGCGCGCATCTCATCACGGTCGAGATGTTGTTCCAGGCCACGGGCGAGCGGATCGGGTTCGCGCACTGGCTGCTGCTCGGGCTGCCGCTGGCCGTCGTGTCCTCGCACCTGTGCGCCGAGATCGTGCTGCTCATGATCACCCGGCGGGCCGACCGGCGCGAGCCGGTGAGCGTGGACGCCGAAGCGGTCGGCGAGGCCACCGGCGTGCCCGTCAGCGGGCCGCTGGACGGGCCGCAGCGCCGTTCGGCCGTGCTGCTGTGCGTGGTGGTGGCGCTGTGGTGCGCCGAGCCGCTGCACGGGGTCTCGCCCGCGGTCGTCGCGTTCGTCGGCGCGGTGCTCACCGCCACACCGAAGGCCGGGACGATCACCATGAACAAGGCGCTGGCCACCGTGCCCTGGGCGATGCTCATGTTCATGGCCGCCACCATGGCCATGGGCGTGGCCATGACCACGTCGGGGGCGGCCGGCTGGCTGGCCGGCGGGTTGTTCGGGGTGCGGGTGCCGGCCTGGCAGTTCCTGGCCGCGGTGGTCGGCGTGAGCACGCTGGCGCACCTGCTGCTGCAGTCGCGCTCGGCGCGCTCCAGCGTGCTCGTCCCGCTCGTCATCACCGCCGCCGCCGGTCTCGGGGTCTCCCCCGCCGCGGCCGCGTTCGCCTCGACGGCCGCCGCGGGGTTCTGCCACACCCTGCCCGCCTCCGCCAAGCCCGTCGCGCTCTTCCACCGCATCGAGGAGGTCCCCACGTACGGCTCCCGCCACCTGCTGGCCCTGTCGGCTGTGCTCGCGCCGCTGACCGCCGGGCTCGTTCTGCTTTTCGCACTCATGGTGTGGCCGCTTCTCGGCCTGCCCTACTGAAGGATGATCATGCGTATTCTCATCGCCCCGAGTGGTTTCAAGGAGTCCCTGAGCGCGGGGATGGTCGCCGAGGCCATCGCCCGCGGGGTACGCCGGGTTCTGCCGCTGGCCAGGACCGAGACACTGCCCCTGGTGGACGGAGGCGAGGGCTCGGCCGCCGCGCTGGCCGAGGCGCTGGGCGGGCGGCTGGTGCCGTACACGACGACGGGGCCGGTCGGCGCGCCGGTGGACTCGCACCTCGCGCTGCTGCCCGGTGGGACGGCGGTGGTGGAGATGGCGGCGACCGCGGGGCTGCGGCTGGTGCCGCGTGAGCTGCGCGATCCGGGGCTGACCACGACGTACGGAGTGGGCCAGCTGATCGCCGCCGCGCTCGATCACGGGGTGCGGCGGGTGCTGGTCGGCTGCGGCGACTCCGGTACCTCCGACGGCGGCGCGGGCGCCCTGACGGCTCTGGGGGCGCGGCTGCTCGACGCGGAGGGGCGGGCGCTGCCGGCGGGCGGCGCGGCGCTGGCCCGGCTGGACCGGATCGACGTCTCCGGGCTGGACCCCCGGCTGGCGGGCGTGGAACTGCTCGTGGCCTGCAACCCGTGCAACGTGCTGTGCGGCCCGCGCGGCGTGGCGCGGGTGTTCGGGCCGCAGAAGGGGGCCACGCCCGAGCGGGTCGAGGAACTGGCCGCCGCGATGGAGCATTGGGCCGGGGTACTGGAGCGCGACCTCGGCGCCGGCGGGCTGCGGACCGCGCCGGGCAGCGGGGCATCCGGCGGTCTGGGCGCGGGTCTCGCGGCGGTGGGCGGGCGGTTGCTGCCGCGCTTCGAGGTGCTGCTCGACCACGTGGACCTCGACGCGAAGATCGCCGCCGCCGACCTGGTGATCACCGCGGAGGGGGCGATCGACGCGCAGACGCCGTCGGGGAAGATCCCGGCCGAGGTGGCGCGCCGGGCCAAGAGGTACGGCAAGCCCGTCCTCGCCCTGGCCGGAACCATCGGCGCCGGGGCCAGCCAGGTGCACGAGGCGGGCATCGACGCCTTCGAGAGCATCGTGCCGGGGCCCATGCGGCTGGCCGAGGCGATCGACGGCGGCGAGGAGTTCCTGGTGGCGGCGGCCGAGCGGGCGCTGCGCATGGTCATGGTGGGCGCCCGGCTCCAGCGGGCCGGCGGCTCGTCCGAGATCATGAGGGCCGTGCTCCCGGGTTCCTCGGGGAACGGGTCGTCGCCGGGAACGGGCCGCCCGGCCGTCCCGCCCGCGGCCGACGAGGCGTCGGCGGGCCATGTCCCCGGAGGCCGGGTCACGACAAAGCCGAAGCCCGCCGAGCGCTCGATCCCGGCCAAGCCGAAGCCCGCCGAACGCGGGATCCCGGCGAAGCCGAGGCCGGCCGAGCGCGGGATCGCGACGGTGCCGAGGATCCCCGGTGTTCCCCCGCTGACGGAGCTGATCAGGGGGCGGGTCGCGTGATGGGGCGGAAGTGGGCGTCCACCAGCCCCATCCGATGGGCGACCACCGCCGCCTGGATGCGGTTGCGCAGCCCCAGCTTCTCCATCACCGCCCCCACGTGGGTCTTGACCGTGGTCACGCCCACGTGCAGGAGCTCGGCGATCTCGCTGTTGGACAACCCGGAGCCGAGCAGGGTCAGCACGTCCAGTTCCCGGTCGGTCAGGTGGGCCGCCGGCGCGGCCTCGGCGCGTACGTCCTCGGCGGCCAGCGCCCGCTCCACCACCCGGCGCAGCACGGACGGCGCCAGCAGCTGCTCGCCGATCGCGGCCCTGCGCACGGCGTCGACCATGCGCTCGGGCTCGTCGTCCTTGACCAGGAAGCCGAGCGCCCCGGCGCGCAGCGCGGCGTAGACGTTGGCGTCCTCGGCGAAGGTGGTCAGCACGACGATCCTGGCCGACGGGGTTGCCGCCAGGATGCGCCTGGCCGCCTCCAGTCCGTCGACGCGGGGCATGCGCAGGTCCATGAGGATGACGTCGGGCGTGAGGTGGGCGGCCAGGCGCACGGCCTCGGCTCCGTCCTCGGCCTCGCCGACCACCTCCATGCCGCCCGCCGCCTGCAGCAGCATGCGTACGCCCGCCCGTACCAGGGCCTGGTCGTCGGCGACCAGCACGCGGATCACGCGGCGCTCCCCCGGGCGCCGGGCAGGGTGGCGCTCAGCAGCCAGCCGCCGCGGCCGTCGGGGCCGGCGGTCAGGGCGCCGCCGAGGGCGCGCACCCGCTCACGCATCCCGGCCAGCCCCTGGCCGGAGGAGGGCAGCGGCTCGCGGGTGGTGACCGGCGGGCCGTTGCGTACCTCGACCGACAGGCCGCCCGCGGTGCGGGCCGGGGTGACGCTGACGCTCACCTCGGTGCCGGGTCCTGCGTGTTTGAGCACGTTCGTCAAGCCTTCCTGGACGATGCGGGCGGCGGAGGCGCGGGTGACCAGCGGCGCCTCCTCCATGGCGGGGTCGACGTCGAGCGCGACCACGAGGCCGGCGGCGCTCATCCGCTCGGCCGACTCCCTGACCACGTCGCCGGGGTCGGCGAGGAGGTCGGGCGGGCTGTCGGGGTCGCGCAGCAGGTGAAGCAGGCCGCGCAGGTCCTCCAGCGCCTGGTGGCCGGTCTGGCGGATGTCGGCGAGCGCGTCGGCGATCGGGCCCTCGGGCGCGGCGTAGTGGGCGGCTCCGGCCCGCAGCACCATGGCGCCGACGTGGTGGGCGACGATGTCGTGGACCTCGCGGGCGATGCGTTCGCGCTCGGCGAGCTGGTCGGCGCGTACCTGGGCGACGGCCAGGCGGGCCGACTCGCGGGCGCGCAGTTGTTCGGCCGAGCGCGCGGCCTGGTTCGCGCCGAGATAGCGGCCGATCGCCACCGGCGTGACGACCAGCGCCATCAGCACCACGACGCGGACCGGCGTGGTCTCGACGCCGGGCTCGACGACGGCGATCGAGCCCAGGATGCACGCGGCGAGGTAGACCGCGGCGGTCCACAGCCAGGAGGAGACCCGCATCGCGAACACGCCGATGGAGATGAGCACCAGCAGCATGCAGGTGTTGACCACCTGCGGCAGGTAGCTGTCGGCGGCCAGCAGCAGGAGCCCCTGGAGCAGGAAGACCAGGCCGGGCAGCCGCCGCGCGACACCGAGCGACAGCCCGCCGGCCACCGCGAGCAGCCCGGTGACCCAGATCGGCTGCTCGGCGGCGTGCCAGCTCGTCCACGTGCTGAGCACCGCGTAGGCGACGCCGCCCGCCGCGAGCAGCAGGTCGGGCGCGATGGCGCGCTCTTCCAGCCGTACGGCCGGCCGCTGGAGATACGCGCCGAGCAGCGCGGGAAACAGCGCGAGCCCCACCGAGTACATCCACGCGCTGGACGTGAACGCCACGCCCGGGTCGGCGATGTTGAACGCGCAGGCCAGCGCGCCCGCCGCCACGGCCGCCACCATCCAGGGCCAGCGGGTGCGGTAGGCGGCGGCGCCGAGGGCCGCGCACAGCAGCACCTGCGCCGTGTTGGAGGTGAAGGAGCCGATCTGGTCGGTGTAGACGAGGAAGGCCGCGAGGTAGAGGACGACGGCGACCGGCCGGTGGCGCACGAACCCCATCGGCGCCCCGGCCAGCACCGCGAACAGGATCACCGACAGGGCGGGCCGCGCCTCCCAGGCGGGAGCCTTGCCCGAGATGAGCAGGTCCAGGCCGATGCCGGAGGCGGCCAGGAGGAGATCGAGCGGCACTCCCCGCCATCGCCAAGACATGGACAAACGCTATCCCCGCGGGCCGGCCGCCGGGTCCTCCTGGCGGAGGACCGGGCCTCCTCCAAGTGGCCGGAACTCTGTCCGTTGGACCGAGGAGCGAGCCCCGATCTATGCCGTAGGTTTCCTCACATGTCTAACGACACCGCTCTCTTTCTGGGCCAGTTCCTGCGCTCGCCCGCCAGCATCGGCGCGCTCGCACCCAGTTCCAGGCGGCTGGCCGAGGCGGTCTCGGCCCCGATCCCGGAACGCGGAGAACCGGTCGTGGTCGAGCTCGGCCCCGGCACCGGTCCCTTCACGGCCGAGATCCAGCGCCGGTTGTGCGGGCGCGGGCACCATATGGCCGTCGAGTTGAACGACTCGCTGGCCGGGCTGCTCGCCCAGCGCTACCCGCTGGTGGACGTGGTACGCGACGACGCCGCCCGGCTACCGGAACTGCTGGCCGAGCGCCGCCTGAACCGCGCGGACGTGGTCGTCAGCGGCCTGCCCTGGGCCGCCTTCCCGGAGAGCCTGCAGCAGCAGCTGCTCGGCGCGGTGTGCACGGCGCTGGGCGCGGGCGGGGCGTTCACCACGTTCTCCTACATCCACGCCATTCCGCTCAGCGCCGCCCGCCGCTTCCGCAACCTGCTGGACGAGCGGTTCGAAGAGGTCGTGCCGGGCCGTACGGTGTGGCGCAACGCGCCGCCCGCCTTCGTCTTCCACGCGCGCCGCCCCCGCCCCTGAGCCTGAGCCTGACCGCGCGGGTCGACGGTGATCCGCGCGGCTCGACCCTGACCAGAACTTCCTTCTACGATGGGCCGATGGATTTCACGCTTCCGGAGAGCGCGCTGGCCGTCCAGCGCGGCGTCGGCGACATCTGCGCCCGATACGACATGGACTACTGGCAGCGCTGCGAGGCCGAGAAGCGGTGGCCCGAGGAGGTCTGGGCGGAGCTGGCCAAGGGCGGGTGGCTGGGGCTGGCCGTACCCGAGGAGTATGGGGGCGGCGGTCAGGGGCTGCTGGAGCTCGCGGTCGCGACCGAGACGCTGTCGGCGTCGGGATCGGCGGGGGGCTCGGCGTTCACGTACGTGCTGACGCCCGGCTTCGGCGCGCTGACCATCGCCCGGCACGGCACCGGCGAGCAGAAGGCCGCGCTTCTGCCCAAGATGGCCACGGGCGAGATCGAGACCTGCTTCGCGCTGACCGAGCCGGACGCCGGGTCGAACTCCCTGGCCATCACCACCTCGGCCCGCCGCGACGGCGACGAGTTCGTGGTCAGGGGCCAGAAGATCTGGATCACCGGCGTGCAGCGGGCGACCTGGATGCTGCTGGTGACGCGGACGATCCCGGCGGCCGAGGCCAAGCCGCGCACCAACGGCCTGACCGTGCTGCTGGTGAACGTGCCGGAGGCGGTGGCCGCCGGGCAGCTCAGCTACCGGCCGATCCCCAAGATGGGCGCGAACACGACGCCGTCGAACATGGTGTTCCTGGACGACCTGCGGGTGCCGGCGAGCAGTGTCGTGGGCCAGGTGGACCAGGGCGCGCTGGTGCTGTGGGACATCCTCAACCCCGAGCGGATCCTGCTGGCCGCCTCCGCGCTGGGCGGGGCCGAGGTGGCGCTGCGCGTCGGGGTCGGGTACGCGAAGGAGCGCGAGGTGTTCGGCCGGGCGATCGGCGCGAACCAGGCGATCGCGTTCCCGCTGGCCCGGGTCAAGGCCAAGATCGAGCTGGCCCGGCTGATGTTGTACAAGGCGGCGTGGTCGTTCGACCGCGGGCTGCCCTGCGGGACCGAGGCCAACATCGCCAAGCTGACCGCCTCCCAGGCCGCGTGGGAGGCGGCCGACGCGGCCTTCCAGACGCACGGCGGCATGGCGTACTCGCTGGAGTACCCGGTGGCCCGCCTGCTCACCGACGCCCGGATCGGCAAGGTGGCGCCGGTGACCGAGGAACTCCTCCTGAACTACCTGGCCACCCAGGTCCTCGGCCTGCCCCGCAGCTTCTGAGGCGGCGCGGCGAGGAACATGGCGCTGAGCCGGTTGGCGGGCTAGAAGCTCGGCGGCCGCTTCTCGCGCAGGGCCTGGACACCCTCCCGCACGTCGGGGCCGGTGAAGCCGAGGAACTCCATGGCCAGCGAGGCGTCGAAGGCCGGTCCGGCCATGCGCAGCCAGTTGTTGAGCGAGTACTTGGTCAGCCGGATCGCCTCCTGGGCGCCGGCGGCCAGCCGTACCGCGATCTCCATGGCCTTGTCGTGGACCTGGTCGTCGTCCACGCACAGGCTGACCAGGCCCATCCGCTCGGCGTCCGCGCCGGAGACCGGCTCGCACAGCAGCAGGTGGTATTTGGCCTTGGCCATGCCGCACAGCAGCGGCCAGATGATGGCCGCGTGGTCGCCCGCCGCGACGCCGAGGCGGGTGTGGCCGTCGATGATGCGGGCGGTGCGCCCGGCGACGGAGATGTCGGCCAGCAGCGCCACGGCCAGCCCCGCGCCGACCGCCGGGCCCTGGATGGCGGAGACGACCGGCTTGGAGCAGTTGAGGACGTTGTAGACGATGTCGCGGGCCTCGCCGAACACGCGCAGCCGGGTGGCGTGGTCGAGCGTCATCTCCTCGATCATCGACAGGTCGCCCCCGGCGGAGAACGCGCCGCCCTCTCCCCTGACCACGACCGCGCGGACCGCGTCGTCGCGGTCGATGTCGCGCCAGATCTCGGCCAGTTCGCGGTGGCCGGCCATGTCGACGGCGTTGAGGCGGCGCGGCTCGCTGATGGTCACGCGCAGCACGCCGTCGGCGGGCATGTCGGTCTTGAGCTTGTCGTAGGCGTAGGTCACGGGGCCAGGTCCTCGCGCAGCCGCTCCGCCACGTACTCGCGGGCCTCGATCGCCTGGTCGAACAGCCCCGGCAGGCCGAAGAAGCTGTGCACGGCGCCGTCGAACCTGCGTGACTCCACCGCGACCCCGGCCTTGGCCAGGCGCTCGGCGTAGCGCTCGCCCTCGTCGCGCAGCACGTCGCACCCGGCGGTCACGACGGTCGCGGGCGCCAGCCCCTCGCAGGAGTCCAGCCGCAGCGGTGACAGGCGCGGGTCGGCCGGGTCGGCGCCCGGCGCGTACTGGGCGAAGAACCAGGCCATCTCCCCGGCGTCGAGCCCGAAGCCCTCGGCGAACTCCTTGTAGCTCGGCGTGTCCATCGCCGCGTCCATGACCGGGTAGACCAGCACCTGGTGGGCCAGGCTCAGCCCGGCGTCACGGGCCTGCCAGGCGGCCACGGCGGCGAGGTTGCCCCCGGCGCTGTCACCGATGACGGCCACGCGGCCGTTGCTCTGGTAGAAGGCGGGCCGGGCGAAGACGTCGCGCACCACGGCCCAGGCGTCGTCGGCCGCGTCGGGGAAGACGTTTTCCGGAGCGAGCCGGTAGTCGACGGAGACCACGACGGCGCCGGTGCGGATGGCCAGGTCGCGGCCCACGGCGTCGTTGCGCTTGACGCTGCCGAAGACGAAGCCGCCGCCGTGGAAGTAGACCACGACCGGCAGGGCGTCCTCGCCGCGGTCGGAGCGGTAGATCCTGATGGGCACGCCCTCGGCCGTCTCGTCGCGCACGAACGGCAGGTGCGTGATCGGCCCGCGCTCGGCGGCCAGGCCGTCCTCCGCGCGCATCCGCTGGATGGCGCCCAGATCGAGCGTGTCCGGGTCGACGCCCAGATCCGACGGGAAGCGCGCGACGAAGTCCCGCGCCTGGGGATGCAGCGGCATGATCCGAAGCCTAGCGGGCCGCCTCCACGAGCGCATCGAAGAGCTTGATCTCCTCGGCGCGTTCCGGGTGCCACTGCACGCCCACGCCGAACCGGTGCCCCTGAAGCTCGATGCCCTCGACGATCTGGTCGTCGGCCCAGGCGACGGCCAGCAGGCCCGAGCCGAGCCTGCGTACCGACTGGGTGTGCGGGGCCACGACCTCGACCTTGTCGCCCACGGCCTTGCCGAGCTTGCTCGACACGCTCACCTGGATCACGTGCGGGCCCTGTTCGCCGTGCCGTTCGTGGTCGAGCACGTCGGGCAGCCAGGGGATGAGCGTGCCGCCCTGGGCGACGTTGAGCACGTGCATGCCGCGGGCGACGGCCAGGATGGGCACGTCGGCCTGGACGGCGGCGCGGGCCAGCGCCAGCTCGAACCGGTCGCGGTGGGACTGCGGCTCCGCCACCCTGGCGTCGTCGTCCTCGCCGTAGGCCTGCGCACCGACCTCGACGCCACCGGCCAGCACGATGCCCTTCAGCCCGCGTACGTAGTCCTCGACGGCGTGCAGGCCGAGCGGCGGCAGGATCACGGGGGCGCCACCGGCGCGGGTGACGGCTTTGGCATACGAGGGCGGAGACAGCACGGCCTCCCTGACCCAGTCGCCCCAGCGGGCGGCCTCGAAGTAGGCGGTGATACCGATCAGGGGTCGAGACATGCGATCTCCAGGGAGTTGGGGCCTCAAGCCCATCATGGCGCAGACCATTTCGGTTATGTCGGCTCTCCCGGAGATCCCGTTCTGTCACTTCTATCCCCGCCCGAATCTCAGGTGCCGATCCGCTTTCGGCTAGCGGTGGGCGGACAGGAGGTCTCCGGCGGCGCGGGCGAAGGCGAGGACCCGGGCGCTCCCTCCCCCGGACCGCCACATGAGGCCCCACTCCACCGGAGCCGCGTCGCCGAACGGCACGTAGGCCACGTCGGGGCGGGGGTGGTAGCGGCGGGTCTGCGCGCCGACCGGGAACACGCCGCGCCCGGCCCCCACGAGCGTGAGGATCTCGTGCAGGGTCGCCGCCACCGGGCCCGGAGCGATGGCCCGGCCGGCCGGCGTACGGCGGGGCGTGCGGTCGGCCCGGTGCGACTCCGGCACCGACTCGGGCAGCCGCAGCACGGGCACCCTGGCCAGATCCTCGACCGACACCCGCCTCCTGCGGGCGAACGGATGCCCGGCGGGCACCGCCAGCATCCGCGCCTCGCGCACCAGCACCGGCCCGGCCACCACCCCGGCCGCGTCCATGGGGAAGCCGGTCAGCGCCAGGTCGGCCACGCCCTCGCGCAGCCAGGGCACGACGTCGCCGAGCTGCGCCTCCCTGATGTCCACCGCGCACCCCGGCTGCCTGGCGCGGAACTCCTCGGCCGCCCCCACGACGAGCTGCCCGCCGCCCGGGCCCACGAAGGCGACGGTGAGCGTGCCGGTGATGCCCTTGCCGGTCTCGATGGCGCGTTCCACAGCCGCGCCGATCAGCTCCCAGGCGGGCCGGATCTCCTCGTGCAGCTGCCGTCCCACCGCCGACAGCTCGACGCGCCGGCTGCTGCGGTCGAACAGCGGCACCCCGACCTTCCGCTCCAGCTTCTTGATCGTCTGGCTGACCCGGGCTGTGGACACGTGCAGCCGCTCGGCGGCGCGGCCGAAGTGCAGTTCCTCGGCCAGCGTCAGGAAGGCTTCCAGCTCGTATCTCTCCACCATGCCACCCCGGACCGTTAAACCACGCTTCATGATCCTTGCACAGACTCGCATTGATGACGAGAACGGACGAAACAAGGATGAATCACATGTACGTCACTACTGACCGCGCGCTCGCGGACGGCGCGGACCCGCGCGACCTGCCGGAGATCACCGACACCCTGTACCGGTTCGCGCTGGGCCAGGACCTGGGGGACGCGGAGCTGTTCGCCTCGGCCTTCGCCGGGGACGCCGAACTCGACTTCGGCCCTGCCGCCGCGAAGTGGGGGGCCGCGCCGCCCGTGATGTCGGGCAGGGACACGATCGTCTCGACCATCCTGGGCGGGTTCGCGGGCCGGGTGGTGACCACGCACCAGGTCACCAACCCGCGCGTCCAGATCACCGGCGGCACGGCCCGCCTGACCGCGATGGTCGAGGCCCAGCACCTGCTCAGCGCCGACCGGAGCGTGCACGCGCTGCTGAAGAACCTCTACGACGTGGAGCTGGTACGCGAGGACGGGCGCTGGGTGATGAGCCGGGTGGTCATCGACAACGTCTGGTACACCGGCGACCCGCCCGCGATCTTCGGCTAGAGGCGGACCGGGAGGGTGGCGGCGGAGTTGGAGAACAGGGAGGGGACCGGGGGGATGCGCGCGGCGTCCAGCGACATGTCCGGATAGCGGGCGAACAGGGCGGGCAGGGCCACCGCGGCCTCCAGGCGGGCCAGCGCGGCGCCCAGGCACACGTGCGGCCCGCCGCCGAAGGCCAGGTGGCGGCGCTGCTCGCGGGTGATGTCGAAGCGGGCGGCGTCCGCGCCGTGCTGCGCCGCGTCGCGGCCCACGGCGCTGTAGGGGGCGAGAACGGCCTCGCCCGCGGGGATCGTCACACCCGCCACCGTGAGGTCCTCCAGGGGGTAGCGGGCCATGAAGTTGCCGATGGGCGCGTCCCAGCGCAGCGTCTCCTCCACCACCGCGGCCCAGGTGGCCTCGTCGCCCTTCAGGGCCAGGGAGAGCTGGTCGGGGTGGGTCAGCAGCGCCCGTACGGCGTTGACGATGAGGCTCAGCGTCGTCTCGTGCCCGGCGGCCAGCATGAGCCAGATGGTCCCGGCCAGTTCCTCGTCGGTCAGCCGTTCCGGGTCGTCCACCTGCGCGGCGATCAGCGCGCTGGTCAGGTCCTCGCCCGGTGCGGCGTGCTTGTCCGCCACCAGGCGGCCCAGCAGCAGGTAGATGTCGCGCTGGGTGCGCAGCACCTCCTCGGGGGAGGTGGTCGAGCGGAAGATGCTGTCCACCAGCGTGCGCAGCTCGTCGCGCTCGTGCTCGGGCACTCCGACCAGCTCGCAGATCATCCGCATGGGCACCGGGTAGGCGTAGTGCGGGCGCAGGTCCACGGTGCCGTCGGGGGCGGCGTGGCCGGGCAGGTCGTCCAGGAGCCCGTCCACGATCTGCTCCAGCCTCGGCCGCATGCCCTGCACGCGGCGCGGCGTCAGCGTCTGGGTGACGAACTTGCGCAGCCGGTGGTGCTCGCGCCCGTCGGCGGTGACCATGTTGGTGACCTTGACCATGCCGATCAGCGGCCAGTCGTCGGGGATCTCGCCGCGCCGGATGGCGTTCCAGTTGCGCCAGTCCTTGCTCACCCTGCGGTCGGCGACCAGTTCGGCCAGCAGTTCGTGGTGGGTGACGGCCCAGGCCTGGACGCCGCCGGGCAGCTCCACCCGCACGACCGGTCCCGCCTCGCGCAGCCTGGCCGCCTCGCCGTGGTGGTCGGTTCCGGCCGGGTCGAGCGTGATGATGTCCATCAGTGATCTCCAAACAGGACCGGGAGCGCCGCGGGGCAGCGGGTCCACGGCGAGGGGTGCGGGGTGAGCTCGTCCGGCGCCACCGCGAGGCGGACGTCGGGCAGCAGGTGCAGGGCCGTCTCGACCGCGGTGCGGGTGATCAGGCGCGCCGGGACCGGGGCGGGGCAGGCGTGCGGGCCCGCGCTCCACGCCAGGTGGGCCCGGTTGCCGAGTTCGATCACCGCTTCGCCGGTGTGCGCGCTCGGGTCGGCGTTGGCCGCGGCCAGACCCAGGACCAGGGCGTCGCCGCGGGCGATGCGCCGGCCGCCGAGTTCGGTGTCGCGCAGCGCGTACCTGGCCGGCATGTTCGTCATCGGCGGGTCGCGCCACAGGACCTCGTCGAGCGCGTCGTCGACGCCGAGCCGCCCGCCGCGCATGCGGCCGGCGAAGCGCGGATCGGTGAGCACCAGGCGCAGCGTCTGGGAGATCCACGTGGTCGTGGTCTCCTGGGCGGCGGAGATCATCACCACCATCGACTGCAGCACCTCGGCGTCGCCGTTCAGGTCGTGGTGACGCAGGAAGCGGCTGGTGAGGTCCTCGGCGGGGTCCTGCTGGCGGGCGTTCATGATGCCGCCGAGGATCTCCTCGAACTTCTTGTTGCCGGCCTGGGAGTCCTCGGCGCTGCCGAACAGCGCCCGCAGCGCCGCCAGCAGCTCGTGCCCCTGGGTGACGTCCAGGCCGAACAGGTCGGCGATGGCCAGCATGGGGATGACCGCCGCGTACTCCCCCACCAGGTCCGCGCTGCCCTTGTCGCGGAAGCCGGCGATCAGGTCCGCGCACATGCCCTCCACCGAGCGGCGCATGCGCCGCTGGTCGATCGCGGCCACGCCGTCGTCCAGCGGACGGCGCAGCCTGCGGTGCTCGCCGCCGTCGGCGCCGATCACGTTCGGCCGCCAGAACATCATCGGCCCGAGCCCCGAGTCCGGCGGCACCACACCCTCCTGGAACAGCCGCCAGTTGCGGGCGTCGCGGCTGTAGAGCTTCTCCTGGCGGGTGATGGTGAGGATCTCCTGGTAGCCCATGACGAGCCAGGCGCCCACCCCGGGCTCCAGCTCGACCCAGGCCACGTCACCCCACTGCGCCCGCAGTTCCTCGTAGTCGGTCGTGGCCGTGAGCGGGGTGGTCATGCCTTCTCTTTCTGTACGGCGGGCGCCTTCTGGCCCGCCTGCTCTTTCTGTACGGCGTGCTCGACCAGCGTGATGAGGCAGTCGAGGGAGGAGGCCCGGTTCCTGGCGTCGCACTCGACGATCGGCGTGTCCGGGGCCAGGTCGAGCGCCTCGCGCAGCGCCTTCCTGCTGTGCCTGACCGAGTCGGGGAACAGGTTCACCGCCACCGCGAACGGCATGTCGCCGCGGAGTTCGAGCTGGTCGAGCACCTCGAAGCTGCCTTCGAGGCGCCGCGTGTCGATGAGCACCAGCGCACCCACGGCCCCTTCCGACAGCCCCGCCCACAGGTCCCAGAAGCGCTGCTGGCCCGGCGTGCCGAACAGGTAGAGCGCGGTGAGCGGGCTCAGCGTGATGCGGCCGAAGTCCATGGCGACCGTGGTGGTGGCCTTGGCCTCCAGCCCGGCCAGGTCGTCGACGCCGACGCTGGCCTGCGTCATCGTCTCCTCGGTGCGCAGCGGCTCGATCTCGCTGACCGAGCCGATCATGGTGGTCTTTCCGACGCCGAAGTCGCCGACCACGAGGATCTTCACCGATTCCTGGACCGTGTCGGGAAGGTAGCGGTCAGCGGAGCCTGCGGAGGCCATCCAGCACCTCCTTGAGCATGTTCTGTGACGGCCGGGCGACTTCGGGGATACGCGAGCGGGCGGTCAGGTGGCCGGAGTCGACCAGGTCGGAGGCGAGGATCGAGGCGACGCTGAGCGGCAGCTCCAGGTAGGCCGCCGCCTCGGCCAGCGACAGCAGCCTGCGGCACATGCGCACCAGGTCGCGTTCCTGGCGGCTGGCCGAGACCGGCAGCGGCTTGCCCGCCTCGGTGACCACGAGCAGCGTGTCCAGGCCGATCGTGTTGCGCGTGGGGCGGGCCCTGCCCTGGGTCAGCACGTACGGGCGGACCGCCTGGTCCTTGTAGTCGCCCGGGTCCGTCATGCCCTGCGGGCCGGGGTGCTGAAGTTCCGTTCTCCGATCTTGATGACCTGGGCCTGCATCTGCTGGGCGATCAGGCGCGGGTCCACCACCGGCTCGGTGATCACCACCAGGTGGGAGCCGGTGCCCGCCGAGCGCGCGAACAGGTAGCCGCCCTCGAAGCCGACCATCAGCTCCTTGACCGCGCCGCCGTCCATGCCGAACTCCCTGCCGACGCTCTGCGCCAGCGACTGCAGGCCCGAGCAGGCCGCCGACAGGCGGTCGGCGACGTCGCGCGGGGTTCCGGCGGAGCGGGCCTTCAGCAGCCCGTCGGAGCTGAGGACGACGACGTGCCTGACACCGGGGACCCAGACGACCTCGCCGATCATCCAGTCCTGGTCCTGCTGCATCCGTTCCTCCGTCATTCGTCCATCCGTCATCCGCCGTCCATCCGTCGTTCGCCGTCCATCCGTCGTTCGCCGTCCATCCATCATTCGCCGTCGTCGCCGGGCTCGGTGTCGGCGTTGTGGTCGAAGAAGGCCGCCATCCAGGCGCCCGCCTGCTCGGGCGTCGTCTCGGTGTGCGCCGGCGCGGGCTGGTCCGCGGGCACGCCTTCCTCGACCGGGCCTTCCGCCGCGGTGAACAGGCCGCCCGCCGTACCCTCTGCCGGGGGCGCGGCCTCGCCGCGCTTGGAGCGGCGGCGGGGCAGCTCGGGATCCTGGGGGGCGGCGTGCGGCGCCCTTTCCTCCGGTACGGCGGGCCGGGCCGCCCTGACCGGCGGCGCGGACACCGGTTCCAGCGTCTCGACCACGTCGGTCGGCACCAGTACCACGGCGCGCACGCCGCCGTAGGGCGAGGGCAGCAGGTCGGCCAGGAAGCCGTGGCGGCGCACGTAGTGCCCGATGACGGCCAGTCCCGTCTGCGGGATCTCGCCGACCTCGCCGACGCCGACGCTACGGCGGCCGGAGACGACCTCGCGGGCCTGCTCCAGGTGGTGCTCGTCCATGCCGACGCCGCCGTCGTCGATCTCGATGACCGCGCCGCGCTGGACGTTGCGGATGGCCACCAGCACCGTGGTGGCGGGGGGCGAGGACTGGGTGGCGTTGGCCAGCAGTTCGGCGACGAGGTGGATGAGCGGCTCGACGACCTTGGCCGCGGCGGCGGTGTCGGGGTCGCCGGAGACCTCGACGCGCTTGTAGGCGACGATGCGCGAGGCGGCGGCGCGTACCACGTCGACGAGCGCGAGCGGCTTGGGCCACTGCTGGCCCGGCCAGTCGCCGCACAGCACGGCCAGGCTCTGCGCGTGGCGGCCCTGCTGGGCGGCGGCGTGGTCGACCTGCATGCTGGCCTCGAGGACGTCCGGGTTGCCGGGGTGCCGCTCGGCCATGAGCGAGACGGTCTCCTGGATGCGGTGCGCGGAGGTCTGCACCCGGCGCGCCAGGGCCACGACGGCCAGCCGCAGCGACTCCTGCCGCTCGCTGTCCTGCTTGGCGGAGCCGGCCACGGCGTCGAGCACGTCCTCCAGCCGGGCGGCCACCTCCTCGTCCAGGGCCCCGTTCTGGTACGGCGGGGGCACCGGGGTGTCGTTCCCCACCGCCGGGATGCGCTCGGTGACCAGGTGCTTGACCGCCTCGTCGAGGGCGGCGGCGCGCGCGGCCAGGTGGTTGTTCCACTGGAGGTTGCGCTGCTGGACGTGGTGCTGGAACTCGGCCTCGCGCTGCTTACTGGCCCGCTCCCGCTGCTCCAGGGCCTGGACCGTGGCTCCGTGCTCGTACCGGACGGCGGCCACGGCCACGGCGCAGATCAGCGCCAGCACGCCCGCGGCTACGGGTAACCAGGCGGCGGCGCCGGTCGCGGCGGCGAAGGCCAGCAGCGCGGCGAGGATCGGGAGGGCCAGGGTGACGGGCCAGAGCCACTGCGCCTGCTGGGGCGAGCGAGGGGAAGCCATGACAACCTTTGCATGGGTGGATGGGAGGCGTGGCCGTCCTGCGGGGTGTCGCTTGTGGCGGCGGAGGAACTCACACACCAAGATCCGATTATTCCGACTTCACACGATCAGTCAATCCATCCCGCGTTATCTGTCAGATATATGGCAAAAGTTGGTTTTATCCCGGTTTTGGCTGATTTATCAGCCTTTAGGGGCGTTTTCGGGCCTGACCGGCGCGCACCCCGGCCCCAGCGCCCCTAATATGTCTGGCAGATACGTGAGCGCGCGCACCGGGCGAGCGCCGATCGGAGGAGAGGGCAGGTCAGCGCCCTCCGCCATATGTCTGCCAGACGCATTATGCTGGCCGCATGGCACAAGATGATCAGCTGCCCGATCTGACGCCCACCGCGTGGGCGATCCTCGGCTTCCTGTCGTTGAAGGCGCAGTCCGGCTACGAGATCCTGCGGGCCGCGAAGCGCTCGATGGAGGCGTTCTGGGGCATCAGCAACGGCCAGCTCTACCCCCAGCTCCGCCATCTGGCCGAGCAGGGGCTCATCCGGCCGGACGGGGAGGCCGAGGGACCGCGCTCACGCCAGCGCTGGGAGATCACCGACTCCGGCCGCTCCGCGCTGCGCGCCTGGCTGGAGTCGCTGTCCTCGCCCGTCCAGATCAGGGACGAGAACCTCGTCAAACTCTTCTTCGCCGGCGGCGGCAGCCCCGACCTCGTCGGCCGCCTCCTGGAGGAACGCAAGAACATCTTCTCCCAGTTCGAGAAGGTGATCGACGCGGTGCTGCCGGGTGACCAGCTGCCCGAGGCGGAACAGGCCGCCTCCCTGGGCGCGCCCGAGCTCCTGTTCCGCTACGGCAAGCACTTCACGAAGTCGACCATGCGCTGGATCGACCAGGAGGAGTCCCGCATGATGGCGGCCCTGCGGAAGGCCGGCGAGGACGACAAGGCCAAGGAAGACGAAGACGACGAGGGGCGTTCCTGAGCATGGACCTCCTCACTCCCCTCACCCTGGCCGTCACCGCCTGGCTGGCCGCCGTCGTGGCCAGGCGCGCGCTCGGCATCCCGGTCGGCTGGCCCCGCACGATCGTCGTCGGCCTGTTCGTGACCAGCGCCATCGGCTCGGCCGTCACCTCCTTCTCCGAGTTCGCCGGGATCGTCGCCGACGGCCGGATCATGGTCTCGATGCCGGCCGCGTACCTCGTCCTCGGCCTGGTGGTCGCGTGGGTGTTCGTCCTCGGCCTCACCGGCCTCGTGGTGCTGGAGGTGGTCGTCCCCACCGGCACGCTGCCGTCCCCGCTCGACCTGCTCAAGGGCTGGCGGGCCCGCCGCCGCCGGGCCCGCCGCTACGCGCAGATCATGAAGATCGCGGTACGGCACGGCCTCGGCGGCTACCTGCGCGGCAGGCGCAGAGCCGACCCCTACCACGGCGACACGAAACTCGCCCGCTCCCTGAAGGCGGCGCTCAACGAGGGCGGCGTCACCTTCGTCAAGCTCGGGCAGATGCTCTCCACCCGCCGCGACCTGATCCCCGGGCAGTTCGCCGACCAGCTCGCGACCCTGCAGACCCGGGCGGAGCCCGAGCCGTGGCCCGAGATCGAGACGGCCATCAGGGCGGCGCTCGGCCGGCCGGTGGGCGAGGTGTTCGCCTCCGTCGACCCCGAGCCGATGGCCGCCGCCTCCGTCGCCCAGGTGCACGCGGCGCGGCTGCTCGACGGCCGCGAGGTCGTGCTCAAGGTGCAGCGGCCGCGCGCCCGCGCCCAGGTCGCCTCCGACATGGAGATCATCCTCAGGCTCAGCCGCAGGCTGGAGCGCAGCACGCCGTGGGGGCGCTCGCTGCGGGTGTTCACGCTGGCGAAGGGGTTCGCCGCCTCGCTGGACGAGGAGCTCGACTACACCGTCGAACTCGACAACCTGCGCACCGTGTCGGCCACGCTCGACGGCGGCATCGCGGTGCCCGACGTCGTCGAGGAACACTCCAGCGGCACGCTGCTCGTCATGACCCGCCTGCGCGGCACCCCCGTCGGCGCCGCCGGCCCCGTGCTGGCCGCCCTGGGCCGCGAACGCCGCGCCCAGATCGCGCACCAGCTGCTCAGCGAGGTGCTCAGGCAGCAGGTACGCACCGGTGTCTTCCACGCCGACCTGCATCCCGGCAACGTCCTGGTCGACGAGGACGGCGGGCTCGGCCTGCTCGACTTCGGCTCCGTCGGCCGGCTCGACGACTCCACCAGGCGGGCGCTCGGCATGCTGCTGCTGGCCGTCGACAGGGACGACGCGATCGCCGCCACCGACGCCCTGATCGAACTGCTCGACCGTCCGCGTGGCCTGGCCGAACGTGACCTGGAGCGGCAGATCGGGCAGCTCATGGTCCGCTACCGGACCGGGACCGGGCGCGGCGGGTCGAGCGGCATGTTCGGCAGCCTGCTGAGGGTGGTCCACGACAACGGCTTCGCCGTACCGCCGCAGATCGCGGCCGCCTTCCGCGCGCTGGCCGCGCTCGACGGGACCCTCGCGCTGATCAGCCCCGACGTCGACATGGTCGGGGCCGCCCGCGAACAGGGCCGCGCGCTGATGCGCGAGGCCGTCGAGCCCGGCAAGGTCAGGGCCGATCTGGAGGAACGGCTGGCCGGCTACCTGCCGATCCTCCAGCGGCTGCCGCGGCGCGTCAACCACGTCGTCGAGGATCTGGAGCAGGGCAGGCTCTCGTTCAACGTACGGCCGCTGGCCGACGACGGGGACCGGCGGTTCCTGACCGGGCTGGTGCAGCAGATCGTGATCGCGGTGCTGGCGGGGAGCGCGACGCTGGGCGCGATCATGCTGATCACGGCGGACATCGGGCCGATGATCACGCCGAACATCCGGTTGCTGGCGGTGGTCGGGGGCGCGTTCTTGCTGATCGGGTTCATCCTGGCGCTGCGGTCGCTGGCCCTGGTCTTCAACCCGAGATCCGGCTAGCGCCCCTTTCCGGTCCCTGCCGCACGTGTTCTCAGTGGGCCAGCCGGTGCCAGGCCTCGCGGAGCGCCGCCCCGGGATCCGCCACCGCCTCGGCCGCCCGCCAGGCCACGAACCCGTCCGGCCGGATCAGCACCGCCCCGGAACCCGTGATGCCGAACGCCTCGGCGGCGCGACCTTCCGGATCGGCGAGGGTCTCCGGGGGCACCTCGGTGTCCGCGGCGGCTGGACGGCAAGGGGTTCGCGATCTGCCAGGTGAACAACCCGGGGTTCTCCGGCATGGTGCGGGTGGTCGGCGATCGGCTGGCGCTGCATGTCTCGTGCGGGCTCACGTCCGCGAACCCCTCGTCGGCGCCCCGCGCGTTCGGCGGCGACAGCCAGAACTGGTTGGGACTGGCCAGGCTCTCCGCCCACAGCAGCCCGGACCCGGCCAGCTCCCACGGCCCCGCCGCCCGGACCGCCTTCTCCACCCCGGCCGCCCGGAAGTACTCCATCGTCCGCGCGTTGTAGCCGGGGGTACGCGGATGGATCGAGGTGCCCGGATGCCGTTCCACCACCATCACGTCCGCCCCGTGCCGCGCCAGGAACAGCGCGGCCGACAGCCCCACCAGGCTGCCCCCGGCCACCAGAACCTGCGTACGTTCCTCACTCATGAGCCCGCTCCTCGAATTCCGACCATCAGATGCCTGGGCCACGACCCACACCTCGGATCCCGGGCCCTCACCCACGACCCGCTTGTTCGATCCCGATCCCGGCCAGCAAGCGCTCAAGTTCCGCACCGGCCCTCTCACCCGTCCCGGCGGGCAGCGGCGGCCGCATCACCAGGCCGAGCACGCAGTACACGATCAGCGCCGCGGCGGCCTCAGGGTCGAGGTCGCGCCGCACCCGCCCGTCGCCCTGACCACCGCGCAGCCACCCGGCGACGGTACGGTGCCAGTCGTCATGCCAGGCGGCGAGCATGGCCCGCAGGTCCGCGTCCTCCCGCGCCGCCCATGTCATCTCGCTGAGCAGCCGGAACCGCCCCGGCTCCGCCTCCGCCTGCCGCGCCAGCCCGTCCACCATGGCCCGCAGCGCCGCCGGCCCGTCCTCCCAGTCGGCGTCCAGCCCGAGCGGCGCCAGCATCCGCTCCCGGATCGTGTGCTCCAGAACGGCCTTGACCAGGTCGTTCTTGGTAGGAAAGTAGTAATGCAGCGTGGCCACGGTGATCCCGGCCTCGGCGGCGATGTCCCGCGTCCGCGCACCCTCCAGCCCTGACTGCAGCATCGCCCGGTACCCGGCCGCGACCAGCCGCTCCCGCCGCTCCACAGCCCGCGGCCCGTCCTTGGCCCGCTTCACCCCCACACGCCCCGCCTCCTCGCATGTTCAATCACTTGATAGAAAACCCCCGCGAACCCCCTCCTGTCAATCACTTGATAGAAAACCGGCGCCACCAGGTACGGCCCGCATCCCAGCCAGGCAGACAGGACGGGGCGAGGCGGCGCGGCCAGGACAGGAGACGGGGCCGCGTTCGCTGGGCGGTGTGCGGCGGCGGGCCCGGAGGGTGGCGCAATGGGGGCGCCGAAGACGGGGGGAAAGGGGCATGAATGCGAATCCGATTAACTTTCACTTTCAAAGTCCGCTGCCATAACCAGATGAATGCGGAAAATAACGTTACAGTTACGGATAGTTGTGGTTCGCACCATATTGAGGTGAAACGGTTGTGGCCCCAACGTAGTGGTGTAAGACTCCAAAGCGAGCGATCGGCCGAGCCGGGGCCCGTCGAGCGCTCGTCACCCGGAGCCGTCAGGGAGGTGAACATCACGACCGGAATGAGATTCCGGCCGAAAAGTGGGGTCAGTTAAATGACGTTGAATCCGCGCCTGGTCAAGGAAAGTTTCTCCGTCGTCGAACCGGTGGCCGACAAAGCCGCCGCCTACTTCTACGGCCGGTTGTTCGCCGAGAGCCCGCACCTGCGAGGGATGTTCCCTCCGGCCATGGACATCCAGCGTGACCGGCTCTTCACCGCTCTCACCCGCATCGTGTGGAGCCTGGACAGTCCCGACAGCCTGGCCTCCTATCTCGGCCAGCTCGGCCGCGACCACCGCAAGTACGGCGTGATGGCCGAGCACTACACCGCCGTCGGCAACGCGCTCCTGGCCACGATCAGGCGTTTCGCCGCCGACGTGTGGGACGACGAGATCGAGGCGGCCTGGGTCGCCGCCTACACCGCCGCCGCCAACCTCATGATCGAATCGGCTTCCGCCGACGCCGGGGTCTCGCCCGCGTGGTGGCTGGCCGAGGTGATCGACCACGAACGCCGGGCCCAGGACATCGCCGTCCTCACGCTCCGGCCGACGCAACGCCTGCCGTACACGGCGGGACAGTACGTGAACGTCCAGACGGCGCGCTGGCCGCGCGTCTGGCGGACCTTCTCCATCGCCAACGCCCCGCGCGCCGACAACACCCTGCGCCTGCACGTACGCGCGGTGCCCGGCGGCTGGGTGTCGACCACGCTGATCCGGCACACGCGCATCGGCGACACCGTCATGCTCGGCCCGCCCATGGGCACGATGGCGGCCGAGGAGCGCGGCGCGCGCGACATGCTGTGCGTGGCCGGCGGCACCGGGCTGGCGCCGATCAAGGCGATCATCGAGCACGTCATCGCCTCGGGCCGGCGTCCCAACATCCATCTGCTGTACGGCGCGCGTACCGCCGAAGAGCTCTATGACCTGCCGGATCTGATCAGGATGGAGTCGTCGTTCCCGTGGCTGCGCGTGCTGCCCGTGGTCTCCGACCAGCCGTCGTGGGACGGCATGCGCGGCCACCTGCCGGAGGTGACGCAGCGCTTCCACACCTGGTCCGAGCACGACGTCTACGTCTGCGGCCCGCCCGCGATGGTCAACGAGACCGTGCGCCGCCTGCAGATCGACGGCGTCCCGCTGTCACGCATCCACCGCGACATCGTCCGGTCGGAGCGGTGAGCGCCTAACGGAAGAACGCCGCGGTCTCCTCGTCGTTGGGCCAGAACGTCTCGATGGCCAGTTCCGACACCGTCACCTCCACGGGCGTGCCGAACGTCGCGATCGTGGTGAACATCGACAGCACGCGCTCCCCGTGCCGCACCCTCAGCGGCAGCAGGATGTCGGCCGGGCTGGGCACGACGGCGACGTTCAGCTCGACGCCCGGGTAGGTGTAGGCGGCCAGTTCGTCGTGCAGTTCCGCCAGGCGGCCGTCGCCGCTGGTCTCCGCCTGGCGGCGCAGCCGGTGCAGCAGGTGGGCACGTACCTCGGGCAGGTTGAGCAGGCGCCCGCCCATCGCCTCCGGGTGCAGCGACAGCCGCATGATGTTGATCGGGTCCTTCAGCAGGTGGTCGGGCACGCCGTCCATGAACATCCCGGCGGCCTCGTTGGCGGCCACGAGGTTCCACGTCGCGTCGACGACGACCGCCGGGTACGGCTGGTGCCCGGCGAGGATCTTGTCCAGGGCCCGCCGTACCGCGTCCATCTCGGGGGCGGTGACGTCGCGCTCGCGGAAGACCGGCGCGAACCCGGCCGCGACCAGCAGCCGGTTGCGGTGCCGCAGCGGCACCTCCAGCTCCTCGGCGAGTTTCATCACCATCTCGCGGCTCGGCCGGGCCCGGCCGGTCTCCAGGAAGCTGACGTGCCGGGCCGACACCTCGGCCTCGATGGCGAGGTCGAGCTGGCTGACGCGGCGCCGCTGGCGCCAGGATCTCAGCAGGTCACCAAAGGACTCTTCATGCATAGCAAGCGCTTCCATAGCCCGGAATCTACCGAGGGTGGGGAAGTATCACGATTACCTGACGGGTAATCGAACGACCTTCGGTACAAATCCCACAGTCACCGGCGGTACCTGCCATGCCGTGACACGATGGCCGAGAAGCGAACATGCGAACGATGGGAGCTCCGACATGAGTGAGGCCATACTCGCGATCGGCACCCGCAAGGGCCTGTTCCTCGCGCGATCCGGCGACGGCGGCCCGTTCGAGGTCGGCCCGATCCACTTCTCGACGGTCGCCGTGCCCGCCGTGGCGATCGACACCCGCGGCGCCACGCCCCGCCTGCTCGCCGGCATCGAGTACGGCCACTTCGGCCCGTCGGTCATGTACTCCGACGACCTCGGCGAGACCTGGCAGGAGGCCGACCGCGCGCCGATCGCCTTTCCCGAGGACAGCGGCGCCACGCTGGAGCGGGTCTGGCAGCTGCTGCCCTCCCCCAGCGAACCCGACGTGGTCTGGGCCGGGGTGGAGCCGGGCGCGCTGTTCCGCTCGGAGGACGGCGGCGTCACCTACGAACTCGTCGAGGGCCTGTGGCGCCACCCGCACCGCGAGCAGTGGCAGCCCGGCGGCGGCGGGCTGTGCCTGCACACGATCCTGAACCACCCGACCGACCCGAAGATCCTCGGCGTCGCCATCTCCACCGGCGGCTTCTACCGCTCCACCGACGGCGGCGCCACGTGGGAGGCGGCCAACCAGGGCATCCGCGCGCCGTTCATGCCGGAAGGCCAGCAGTACCCGGAGTTCGGGCAGTGCGTGCACAAGGTGACCTTCCACCCCGCGCGCCCGGAACGCCTGTTCCTGCAGCACCACTTCGGCGTCTACCGCAGCGACGACTTCGGCTCGTCCTGGAAGGACATCGGCTCGCCGCTGCCCTCCGACTTCGGCTTCCCGATCGTGGTGGACCCGGCGCGGCCCGACACCGTCTACGTGCTGCCGCTGCAGGCCGACATGGACCGCACCCCGGTCGAGCACCGCTACCGCGTCTACCGCAGCGACGACGCCGGCGACACCTGGCGCCCGCTCGCCGAGGGCCTGCCCGAACCGCCCGTCTACTCCACCGTCCTGCGCGACGCGATGACCGCGTCGGAGGCGGGCGTCTTCTTCGGCACCCGCGACGGCTGCGTGTACGGCTCGCGCGACGGCGGCGAGAGCTGGTCGCAGATCGCCGGCCACCTGCCGGATGTCCAGACCGTCCGGGCGGCGGTGCTCTAGGCGATGGCCAGGCCCGTCACCATGGTGGTGTTCGTGCTCCCCAGTGCCTTCCAGCGGTGGGTCAGCGGGCAGAGCGAGGTGAAGGTCTTCGCCGTGGGCGCCGACCCGCAGACCCCGCCGACGCTCGGCTCGGCGCTCGACACCCTGCGCCGCGTCCACCCGTCGCTGGAGGAACGGCTGCGCGACGAGTACGGCAGCATCCGCCGCCACATCAACATGATCGTGTGCGGCGAGAACGGCCACGGCGTCGGCCGGCTCGACTGCGAACTCCCACCGGGCGCCGAGGTCTACGTCCTGCCCGCCCTCTGACGGCCGCGGCGCCCGCGCTCACGTGGGCGCCCGGTCCTCAGAGCTTCTCGGCCAGCGTCTCCATGAACGCGGGCCAGGCGCGCCCGCCGGTGTCCACGCCGAAGCGCACCATCACCAGCTTCTTGTCCGGCACCACGTAGATGACCTGCCCGTAGCGGCCGGAGGCGATCCTGGCCTCGCCGCGGGCCCACCAGAAGAGCTGGTAGCCGTCGGCCCAGCCGTTCGGGGCCACCACCGGCGTGTTGGGCTCGTTGATCCATTCGGCGGGCACGAGCTGCTGGCCGTTCCACCTGCCCTGCTCGGCCACGAGCATGCCGAGCTTGGCGAAGTCGACGGCGCGGCCGTTGACGCCGCTCTCCATCTTCTCGAAGCCGTCGGAGGAGTCCAGGCTCCACGAGCCGTCGGCCTCCATCCCGAGCGGGCGCCAGAGCTTCTGCTCCAGGTAGGTGGCGACCGGCACCTTCGTCGTACGCTCCAGCGCCAGCCCGACCAGCAGCGGGTTGAAGTTGTTGTAGCGGAAGCCCTGGCCGGGATCGCCCTCCACGCCGGAGTCGTCGATGGCCAGACCGCGCAGGTCCGGGCTGTAGTAGGTGCTGGTGTCGTCGCTGAACGGCGTGCCCTCGTCGTCGTAGCGCAGCCCGGAGCGCATGGCCATCAGGTGCCGCAGCGTGATCTTCTCGAAGCGCGGGTCGCGCTCGCGCAGCTCCGGCACGTACGTGGTGATCGGGTCGTCCACCGACCGGATCTTCCCCTCGCCCACGGCCACGCCCACCAGCAGCGACAGCACCGACTTGGCCACCGACATCGAGGTCAGCGTGGAGTCGCGGCGGGTGCCGTTGAAGTAGCCCTCGTACAGCAGCTTGCCGTCGCGCACCACGACGAACGCGGTGGTCTGGCCCGCCGCCAGCGCCTGCTCGTCCAGGCCGGGGATCGCCTGCGGCTGCTTGGGCAGCGGCGCCGGGGTGCCCGTGGACACCTTGCGGAAGGGGAAACGCTGCCAGTCACCGACGTCCGAGTCGCCCCAGAAGAAGGCCCTGGCCAGTTGCGAACGGCCGGTGCTGGCCCACAGGCCACCGTAGGCAGCGGCGGCGACCAGCACCAGAACTCCGAGGATGATCAGCAGTCGGCGCACACGCTCATTGTTGGTGCGCCGCCCGCTGACGTAAACCCTTACTCCGCCGGAGGTGCAGGGGTCAGACCTTGCGCCAGCCGGGGACCCAGGCGCCGTCCTCGACCACGTAGTCGCCGAACAGCGCCGGCGCCTCCTTCTTCATCAGCTCGCCGATGCGCTGGAAGAGCAGGCGGATCTCCTCCTCCGCGCCGACCGCGGTGCGCGCCTCGATGGTGTGGCGCAGCGTGCGCACGTTGGCCGTCCACACCAGGCCGGTGGCCACGCCCTCGGGGGCGAAGCGCCGCATGAAGGAGGTGCGGTGCTTCTTCTCCGAGAACGGCACGCCCTCCTCGTCGAGGCCGAAGTGCCCGGCCATCCACCCCTGGAACTCCTCAAGCTGCTCCAGCACCGCACCGGCCCGCTTCATCAGCTCGGGGTCCTCGCGGGCCCAGTCGGGGAACCAGAAGGGCAGCTCGGTCAGCCGGACGAAGCGCAGCGACTCCTGCGAGATGGCCACGCCGGGCCGGTGGCGGACGAGTTCGTGCGTGAGCACGCGGCTGACGTTGTGGAGCACGAAGCTGAAGCTGACGTGCTCGAGGACCGAGCCGTGGGCGCTGGCCAGGATGTTCTGCAGGTACTGGGTCTGGTCCTTGCGGATGCGTACCACGTTGGGGTTGAGGCCGGGCTCGAAGGAGCGGTAGCACAGCCGCCCGGCGAACTCGGCGAGGTTCTGGGCGTCGAGGTCGCCGCGGTCCAGCCGTTCCAGCCACGCCGTGCCGCCCACCTCGCCGAGGTAGCGGGCCAGCTCGTCGTAGTCGAGTTCGGGACGGGCGACGATAAAGACCTCTGGTTCAACGGCGTGCATGGCAGCCCCCCGGCTTGGCGATGTGACGGCCCTAGCAAACCAGGTCCGGGGGTCGGTTCGCGACTTGCCCGCCGTACCTCGGAGTGACGGGGTACGGCGGGCGGCCGGAAGGGCGTCAGCAGCGGCCGGCGGGCCGCTCGCGGTAGACCAGATCGGTGTCTCCCGCGGAGCCGTCGATCCAGGCCGTGAGCGTGCCGTCACCGGAGACGTTGGCGAACTGGTCGCCCCTGTTGCAGGAGAAACGGGTCAGCGGCCCGCCCGCGACGGGCAGCTGGAACAACTTGGGCAGGTTCGCGTTGGTGAGCGTGCCGTCGCCGTGCGGGTTGACGCCGACGGTGACGATGTCGTCATTGGCGTCGATGGTGCTGGGCAGCAGCGCCTTCGGCCCGTCGGGCACCAGCCAGGTCAGGCCGGTGCCGTCGTGGTTGGCCCGCACCAGGCCGTAGACGTCGTCGGCGTCGGTGTCGGCGTACCACACGACGTGCTTGGAGGTGAGCACGGGCATGCCCGAGGACGACGGCTCCTGGCCCGTGGAGGGCACCTCGGGCAGCGGCGTCTCGGTGCCGGTGGCGACGTCGTACACGACGGGCGCGGTGTGCGTCTTCTCGCCCACTCTCCAGACCCGCAGGTAGGACAGCTTGCCGCCCTTGAGCTCGGGCTGGACGCCGAGCACGCCGGCGGCCGCGGTGAGGTTGACCGGTGGCGCCGTGCCCTTCTTCAGCCACACCTCCGTCTCGAACGTGGTCGTGTCCAGCGCGTCCCAGGCGATGGCCTCGCCGGAGGCCGTCACCGTCCCGAGGGGCGTGGACACCTCGGCGGCCACCTGCTCGGGCGCGCCGGCGTCCAGCGGCCGGGTGAGGATCCGGTACGTGCCGGCGTCGGCGTCGAACGCCCCCCACACCGCCCGCCGGCCGTCGATGACGGGGACGAAGTTCCAGGAGGTGTTCTGCGAGAGCTTGACCGGCTTGCCGCCCCGGAGGCGGCCGGTGAGGATCGAGGTCGGCTCGGCCGCGTCGGGCGAGGAGTTGCCGACCACGTACCGGTCGCCGGCCACGCCGGCGCGGGAGCCGCCGTCGCTGATGTTGTCGACCAGCACGCGGCTGTCGGTGCGGATGCCCCGCTCCCAGCCGCGCCGGATGCCGTGGCGCTCGAAGGCCAGGGCGATCGTCACCCGGTCGTGCGGTGACACCCCGAGCGCGCGGGCGGCCGACTCGACGGCGCGGCGGCCGTCGGCGAAGTCGTCGATGGGCGTCATGTACTCCGTCAGCGCCTTGTAGACGACCTTGTCGGCCTTCGCTCCGAGCTTCTCGCGGATGTCCCAGAGCGCGCCGGAGAAGATCGTGGAGTTCAGGTGGACGCCGCCGCCGTCGAGGCTGACGCCGACGCCGATCCAGTCCTTGGCGGCCGAGCGGCCGTCGTCGAGGTCGCGGATGGCGCACTCCATGGGCGGCAGCGTCTTGCACAGCCGGTCGCCGACCAGGCTCGCGTCGGGGTGGCTCATCGGGACGCCGAGCGCGTCGACCTCGATGGCGTTGCCGAAGTAGTCGGCCAGGCCCTCGTTCATGGCGCCCGACTGGCCGAAGTAGGCGAGGTTCGCGCTGTTGGTGATGACGCCGTGGGTCATCTCGTGGCCGACGACGTCGAGGCCGGCGGCGAGGGAGTGGTAGGTGGGGCCGCCTCCGCCGTACACCATCTTGGTGCCGTCCCACAGGGCGTTCTCGAACGGCTGGCCGAAGAAGGTGACATTGACGACGGACAGCATCGAGCCGCCCTTGCCGTCGAGCCCTTCCCGGCCGAGCCCGCGGTAGTACTCGTAGACCTTGCCGGTGCCCCAGTGGGCGTCGGCCGCGCCGCTCTCGGTGTGGCCGGGCCCGAAGACGGGCGTGGGCGACTCGGCCAGCTTGGCGCCGGGCGGGACGCCGGGCACGAGGTAGTCGAACAGGTCGCCCTTGTTCGCGTCGTAGGTGAGGATCTCGCCGGTCGTGCCGTTCCACATCGGGCGCGCGCGGTCGCGGGTCTCGTAGACGCCGTCGGCGCGCTGGTAGAGGTTCAGGGGTACGGCGCGGCCGTCCGAGGCGGTTCCGGAACCGGTGGCGGGGCCCTCCATCTGGATCCGGCTGATGGCCTGGAGCGGCTGGCCGGAGTGGGCGTCGATGTAGGCGTCGAAGGCGAGGAGCTTCTTCTTGGCCCGGTCGAGGCCGGTCATCGGCAGCTTCCAGGCCAGGCGGCCCTTGGCGCCGCGCGGGACGACGACGAGGCTGCCCTGGCCCGTCTTGACGGTGCGGCGGGCGAGCGGGTCGGTGACGAAGCGGGTCAGCGCGATCCGGCCGGCCGTCTCGGCGGTCAGCCGGGGCGTGGTGTCCACGCTCAGCTCGGTGAGGAAGCGCCCGCCGGCGCCGGTGACCTGCCGGGCGGCGCCGCTGCCGCGGAAGTGCACGAGGTACTGGCCGCCGAGGACCGGCAGGCCGCGGTGCTTCTGGGCGAACCTGACCGTGGTGTCCTGGCCGTCGGTGACGGTCTGGATCGGGGTGAGGTCGGCGGGGTCGAGGTGGTAGCGGGCGTTCTTCAGGTGGTTCTTGGCCGCGGTCGCGAGGTCGCCTCCGGCCGCCGCTTCGGCCAGGCCGCTCACCTCGGCGGGGGCGTCGGTGCCGGCGCGGGGCTCGACGGCCGGCGGGTCGGCGGCGTGGGCCGGGCCCTGGCCGGCGAGGGGGATGGCTAACGCGAGCGAGAGGGCAAGAGCCGATGATGTGATGGGACGCCAGGACACGACACCTCCAGGTGTTGCGTAAGGGGTTCTGGCGTCTTGATCATCACCTTGCCCTGACTGACCGGCGGGTCACGATTCAATATCATCAGTCAGGAAATTTCGCTTTTCATAGGCTTCGCGTAGATGTGTGCGGAGGAGTTACGGCCCCGCGGCCGTCGCGGGCCGCGGGGCGGTAGCCCGGTGATCGGGACGGTCACGACACGGACTCGGGCATGGCCGCAATCCCGCCGAAAGGTTGTCCCTTCAAGTTTTCAGGTCTACAGTCTGGCTCACCGTAATAACTTGAAGGGGCAACCAATGGACGTGGTTCTCTGGATCCTCCAGATCCTGCTCGCCCTCGCCTTCGCCGCCTCCGGCGTCAGCAAGATGGTCGTGGCGAAGGAGCGGGTGAGGGAGCGCATGCCGTACGTGGACGACTTCACCCAGGAACAGCTCCGGCTCGTCGGCCTCGTCGAGTTCCTCGGCGCGCTCGGCCTCGTCCTCCCCTGGGCCACCGGCATCGCGCCCGTCCTCACGCCGCTGGCCGCCGTCGGGCTGGCGCTCACGATGGTCGTCGCGGCGGGCGTACACGTGCGGCGCAAGGAGAACTTCGCCGTTAACCTGGTACTGCTGGCGGTGGCGGTCGTCATCGCCATCGGACGGTTCTGACGCTGGGAGTTCTTTGATCGAGGGCCTCGACGCCGACGAGCAGCGCGCCTGGCACGGGCTCATGGCCGTGTTCCTGCTCGGCATTCCGCAGGTGGAGCGTACGTTCCGCGCGCATGGGCTGGTGCACATCGAGTACGGGTTCCTGTGCTCGCTGGAATCGGCCCCGAAGCGGCTGTCCGACCTGGCCGCCACCTCCAACGTGTCCATCAGCCGGTTGAGCCACCGGATCAGCAAACTGGTGGAGCGGGGGTACGTGCGGCTGCGCCCCGACGAGACCGACGGCCGGGCCACGGTAGCCGAACTCACCGACACCGGCCGCGCCCTGATCGCCGAGATCGCCCCGGCCCACGCGAAGGCGCTGCGCGAGGTCCTGTTCGACCACCTGACCCGAGACCAGGTCAACGCGCTGGCCGAAGCCATGCAAACCGTAGGCACCAACCTGGGCGCCTGCCTCGACCCCACCTAATCCCCACCCCACACACCTGGCCGCCCACCCGGACCTCACCTGGCCAGGGCGTCGCTGCTCGCGGCTGACGCGCTGCCGGTTCGCCGCATCGGACCATCTCGGCCACTGCAGCCCGCCGCGCCTGTCCGCGCATCCAAGCGGCACCCGCGTGACGGGTCGCCCGGTGGCGCTCCGTGAGGTCCTTGGAGCTGTTCGGGGGGCGTCAGAGGCGGTAGACGCGGCGGGCGTTGCCGGAGCCGATCATGTGGGCGATGCGGGCGCAGTCGGTGGGGTTCCACTCGCCGTTGTCCAGGCGGGCGCGCAGGGTGCGGGCCAGGCCGTGGCGGAAGTAGAGGGCGCCCAGGTGGCAGGTCTCGGCGACGCCGTAACAGTCGGAGGAGAACATCTGCTTGTGGAACGGCACCAGCTCCAGCAGTTCGGCCATCACCCTGGCTGAGCCGGCGGCGGTGTAGGTGAGGGCCAGGCCGACGTCCACGTAGACGTGCGGGAACACGGCGGCCAGGTAGGCGGCCTGGCGGTGGTAGGGGTAGCAGTGGAGCAGGATGACCGGGACGCCGATCGGCTGCAGGGAGCGGATGAAGCCGGTCAGCAGGGCCGGGTCGGCCCGGTCCAGGTCGAGGTCGGTGTCGCCGTACCCGGTGTGGAACTGCAGGGGCAGGCCGCGCTCGCGGGCCACGTCCACGGCGGTCCAGAGCAGGTGGCGCAGCAGGATCGGGTCGGTCAGGCGCTGCTTCGGGTCGGACAGCCGGCGGTTGGCGGCGGCGATGACCGAGCCTCTGCTCGGGCGGGCGGGGTCGAAGTCGAGGCCGCAGCGGTAGGCGACGATGGACTTCAGGCCTACGGCTCGGGCGGCGCGGGCGGCCAGCTCCTCGGCGAGGCTGTCCATGTAGTCGACGGCGATCTGGGCGGTTTCGGCAACGTCCTGTTCGATCTGTTCCAGGCGGACGATCTCGTCGGCCGCGGCGCCGCCGTGGCGTCCCATCTCGGCGGCGGACAGGAGTTCGGGGGCCTCCAGACCCGTGTCCACCAGGAACGCCACGATGCCGGCCGCCTCCAGCAGCCTCCTGTTGACCTCGCCCGCGCCCAGCTCGGCGCGCCTGGCCAGGTAGACGGCGGGTGGGGCGTGGGGTTCCAGGTCGAGCACCGGCGCGCACCACCGGCGGATCGCGGCGCCGACGGGGGTGTCGAAGTGGGTGGTGCCGGGGGGCGCGGGAGTGCTGCCTTCGGTGATGAACAGCTCGAACTGCGCCCTGCTGAGCTCGTCGCGCCTCACTCCGTGGCAGTGGTGGTCCACCAGGGGCGCCAGCAGCGCCTCGCGTACCGCGTCGGGAAGGTCTACGGGGAGCATGCGGGCGAGCCTAGGCGTTCGCGCCGGACCACACGCCGCGATTGCGCACTTGTCCCGGCGGCACCGCCCGGGGATGCCCCGATGCGCCCCGTAACGCCGGTCCCATGTTCACCGAGGGCAGAGCCCGTGGGCGGACGGTCGAGGCGGGAAGGGCACGCCGGAGGAACCGGGGTGAAGCGGGGCAGGGACGGGCGTGAGGTGCGTGGGGAACCCGCGCAGGGGATGGAGACACGCGCGTGCGGGGGTGGGGGTGGGTGGGCAGGGGTCCGGAAGGGGCGCCTGCCCACCCACGGGTCAGCGGCGGGTCAGGCGGAGGACGTTGGCGATGATTTTGGCGCCGGCGTCACCCTCTGCCGTGAGGATGGACTCCGGGTGGAACTGGACGCCGTAGCGCCGGTTGGCAGGGTCCTCGATGGCCATGACGTTGCCGTCGGGGGTCAGGGCGGTCGGGGTGAAGGAGACCACGCCGGGGCGCTTGGCGTGCAGCGAGTGGTAGCGGGCGGCCGTGAACGTCTCGGGCAGGCCCTCCAGCAACGCGCTCTCGCCCAGGCGCGAGACCTGCCCGCGCTTGCCGTGCTCCGGGTAGCCCAGCAGTTCGAGCGTCCCCCCGGCGTGCTCGACCATGGCCTGCAGTCCCAGGCACACGCCGAATACCGGCAGGTTCCTGGAGTACAGCTCGTCGATGAGCGCGGACATCCCGAAGTCGGAGGGCCACCCCGGCCCGGGAGACAGGACGACGAGGTCGGGGGCGATCGTGTCGATCATCTCGGCGGGGAAGCCGTGCCGCAGCGTGGTGACCTCGGCGCCCTGCTGGCGGAAGTAGTCGGCGAGGGTGTTGACGAAGGAGTCCTCGTGGTCGACGAGCAGGACCTTCATGCCGAGCCCCGGCTGTTCGGGAGCGGGGGTCACGGGGACGGATTCGGGGCGGTTGACCGCGTCCAGGGCGCCGAGCAGCGCGCTGGCCTTGAGTTCGGTCTCGCGCTCCTCCGACTCGGGGTCGGAGTCGAACAGCAACGTGGCTCCGGCCCGCACGGTGGCCACGCCGTGCTTGATCTGGGCGGTACGCAGGGTGAGCCCGGTGTTCATGGACCCGTCGAAGCCGATGAAGCCGATGGCCCCGCCGTACCATCTGCGCGTGGTGGCCTCGTGGTCCTCGATGAACTGCATCGCCCAGGTCTTGGGCGCGCCGGTGACGGTGACGGCCCACATGTGGGTGAGGAAGGCGTCGAGGGCGTCGAACTCGGGGCGCAGGCGGCCCTCGATGTGGTCGACGGTGTGGATCAGGCGGGAGTAGAGCTCGATCTGGCGGCGTCCGATGACCTTGACGGTGCCGGGCACGCAGATGCGCGACTTGTCGTTGCGGTCGACGTCGGTGCACATGGTCAGCTCGCTCTCCTCCTTGACGGAGGACAGCAGGGTGCGGATGGCCTCGGCGTCCTCGACGGGGTTGGAGCCGCGGGCGATGGTGCCGGAGATGGGGCAGGTCTCCACGCGGTCGCCGCTGACGCGCACGTACATCTCGGGTGAGGCGCCGACGAGGTGCTCGCCCTCGCCGAGGCTGATGATGAACTCGTACGGGGCGGGGTTGGACCGGTGGAGGGTGCGGTAGAAGGCGGGCGGGTCGGTGCAGACGGAGTGGAAGACCTGGCCGGGCACGACCTCGAACAGGTCGCCGCGCTTGAACTTCTCCTTGGCCGCGGCCACGACCTTGGCGTAGGAGCCCTTCTCGGGGTTGGGCGGGATCTGGCCGGGGACCACCTGCGGCACCGAGGCGCCGGTGCGCTCCATGCCGCGGGTGGACACGCCGTCGACGGTGAACTCGTAGCGGTGCTCGACGCTGGTCTCGCGCTGGCGGTCGATCACCACGAGCCGGTCGGGCAGGTGCAGCACCAGGTCGCGCTGATCGTCGGGGCGGGTCAGCTCGTGCCGGATCGGCTCGAACTGGAAGGCCAGGTCGTAGCCGAAGGCGCCGTACAGGCCGAGGTGGGCGTCGTCTCCGGCGAAGGCGGCGATGACCTCGCGGATGGCGGTGAAGACGGTCGGGCGGCGGCTGCGCATCTCCTCGGGCAGCAGTTCGTCGCTCTCGGCAACGTGCACCTCGACGCGGTCGGCGGTGGGCTGGGCCACCGGCTTGCCCGCGGCCAGCAGGCAGGTCGCGAGCACGGGCAGCACGACCCGGCCGCGCTCGTTCAGCGCCGTCGCGCTGATGCGCCGCCCTCTGGCGACGAGCTCGACGCACGGGTCGACATAGCCGAAGGCCCACCGGCTGTAGCGGCCCGGGTAGTCCATGCCCGAGGAGAACGCGCCGCCGCGCCGTTCTCCGAGCGCGCTCACGATCTCTTCGAGCGCCTCCTCGGCGACCTCACGTGTCTCCCGCTCGACATGGACGCCACCGGCGGTCGTATATCCGCTCGTCTCCATTGCTGCCTGCCCCTTGCTAACCCAATGAGCCCCGGAGGCGAGACAACAAAGGCCGCCTTCCGGGGCGGCCGTCGTTGAGGAATGCGAAGTACGCGCCGCCTAGAAGGGGCGCCACCACTGGCTCTGCAAGCCGATTCGCATGCAGGGATGCTAACACGCCCGGCCGAGGTCGTGACCATGGCGTGCCCCCTGACACGGCAGCGGTTCGCGTAAGGGCGGGTTAGGGGCTCGCACGTGGTGACAAGCCCGAGTCAAGCACCTAACTTCAGCGAGTATGGAGCGCGCCTTCGCCTGGCGGCCCGTCACCGCGATCGCTCTCGGCACGGCCGCGATCCTGGTGGCTTTAAGCGGGGCCTACGACTATCACCGCGACGAGCTGTACTTCCGCATGCTCGCCGAGCATCCGGCTTGGGGCTACGTCGACCAACCTCCGCTCACCCCGATGCTGGCGCGTGCCGCCATCGGGGTGTTCGGCGACACGCTGACCGCCATCCGCGTCCCCGCCGCCGTGTGCGCGGCGGTGCTGCTGGTGCTGGTGGCACTCATCGTCCGCGAGCTCGGCGGTGGCCGGTTCGCGCAGATTCTGGCCAGCCTGGGGGTGGCGACCGCGGGATTCGTCCTGATCGTCGGCCACTCGCTGCTGACGCTCAGCGTCGACCTGCCGCTGTGGGCGGCGGCCATCCTGTTCATCCTCAAGGTGCTGCTGCGCGGCGAGCCCCGCTGGTGGCTGGCCGCCGGCGCGGTGATCGGGGTGGCCACCTACAACAAGCATCTGATCGCGCTGCTGGTCATCGGCCTGGCCGCCGGCCTGCTCGCGGTGGGGCCGCGCCGGGTGCTGCTCAGCCCGTGGTTGTGGGCGGGTGCGCTGATCGCGGTGCTGCTGGCCGTACCGAATCTTCTCTATCAGGTCACGAACGGCTGGCCGCAGCTGAAGATGGCGGCGGCGCTGAGCGCCGACAAGGGCGCGGAGATGCGCGCGTTGTTCCTTCCGATGCAGGTGCTGCTGCTCGGCCCGGCGGCGGCGGTGGTGTCGGCGTTCGGGTTCGTGCGGTTGTGGCGCGACCGGCGGGTGCGGGCGCTGGCGGTGGCCTATCCGGTGACCGGGCTGCTGACGGTGATTTCCGGCGGCCGGCCCGACTACATCACCGGGCTGATGGTGTTGCTGTTCGCGGCGGGCTGCGTGGGCCTGGAGGCCGCGCGCCCGCGCTGGCGGGTGGTGGGCACGGCGGGGCTGGCGCTAGTGGCGGCGGGCAACCTGTTCATCGCGCTGCCGATCCTGCCCGCCAAAGAGGTGGCGCAGACGGTGATCCCGGAGGCCAACCAGGTGGTCCGCGAGTCGCTGGGCTGGCCGAGCTTCGCCACGCAGCTACGGTCGGTGTTCGACAAGCTGTCGCCGGAGGAGCGCTCGCGGGTGATCCTTCTGATGGGCAACTACGGCAACGCGGGCGCGGCCGACCGCGCGGGCCTGCCGCGTGTCTATAGCGCGCACAACCAGTTGTTCGAATACGGCCCGCCCCCCGAGACCGGCACCGTGGTCATCGCGGTCGACGTGATCAGGTGGGCCATGAACAAGCAGTTCACCACGTGCGACGAGGCCGGCGAGATCGACAACGGCCTCGGCCTGGACAACGAGATCCAGGGCATGGTGATCTTCGTCTGCCGGGGCCTGAAGATCCCGTGGCGCGACGGCTGGCGCAACTTCCAGCATTACAGCTAGAAAACCCGAATTACCACTTTGACTCTTGCCAACTTGACTGTGTCGAATCACGCTCTGCACATGGTTGTCAAGATCGCCTGGCGAGCGGCTCTCACGGGGGCCGCAGCCGCCCTGTGCCTCCTGCTCCCCCAGTCCGTGGCCCTGGCCGCACCCCAACCCGACAAGATCGACAAGTCCGTGATGGACGACCTGAAGGCCGATGACAAGGCGACCTTCTGGGTCAAGATGAAGGGCGAGGCCAACTTATCCGCGGCCCGCCGGGCCACCTCCAAGGACGCGAAGGCCGCCGAGGTCTTCAAGACCAAGAAGGGGCACGCCGCGTCCTCCCAGGCGGAGCTGCGCAAACTGCTGACCGCGCAGAACGCCGACTTCGCCCCCTACTGGATCGTCAACGCCGTGCGCGTCACCGGCGCGGGCGCCAAGCTCGCCACCGCGATCGCGGACCTGGCGGAGGTCGAGAGCATCCTCCCGGTACGCACGTTCGCGGTGCCGAAGCCGGAGCAGGGCAGGGCGGAGGCCAGGGTCAAGGCCGCCGTCGAGTGGAACATCGACCGGGTCGGCGCGCCCCGCGTGTGGAGCGAGCTCGGCAGCAAGGGCGAGGGCATCGTCGTCGGCCACATCGACACCGGCGCCGACTTCACCCACCCGGAGATCGCCGCGCAGTACCGGGGCCGGGGCCCCGACGGCTCCTACGACCACAACTACAACTGGTTCGACCCGGCGGGCGTGTGCCCGAGCGCGGCCCCGTGCGACAACAACGACCACGGCACCCACGTGACGGGCACCATGGTCGGCGCCAACGGCATCGGCGTGGCGCCGGCCGCGCGCTGGATCGCCGCCAAGGGCTGCGAGACCGACACCTGCACCGACGAGTCGCTCATCAAGTCCGGCCAGTGGATGGCCGCCCCGACCGACCTCAACGGCGAGAACGAGCGGACCGACCTGGCGCCCGACATCGTCAACAACTCCTGGGGCGGAGCGGGCTTCGACCCCTGGTACAAGACGATCGTGCAGTCGTGGATCGCCGCCGGCATCTTCCCCGCCTTCGCCAACGGCAACGCCGGCCCGGCCTGCACCACCAGCAGTTCCCCCGGCCAGTACGTGATCAGCTACAGCGTCGGCGGCCTCGACATCAACAACGTCCTGTACGCCCGTTCCAGCAAGGGCGCCGGCGAGAACGGCGAGATCAAGCCGAACATCGCCGCCCCCGCGGTGAACGTGCGCTCCTCGGTGCCCGGCGGCGGCTACGCGGCCTTCACCGGCACCTCGATGGCCACGCCGCACGTGGCCGCGACGGTGGCGCTGCTGTGGTCGGCGGCGCCGAGCCTGCAGGGCAACGTGGACGCCACGCGGCCGCTGCTGGACAGCACGGCGATCGACGTCAACGACACCAGCTGCGGCGGCACGCCGACCGACAACAACGTCTGGGGCGAGGGCAGGCTCGACTCCTTCGCCGCCGTCCAGTCGGCGCCCCGCGACGGGCTCGGCGACCTCAGGGGCACCGTCACCGCCGGTGGCGCTCCGGTCGCCCATGCCGAGGTCAGCCTGACCGGGCCGCTGAGCCGTACGGTCTTCACCGGCGCGGACGGCACCTACGCGGTGCCGCGCCTGCTGCCCGGCGACTACCAGGTGAGCGCGTCCAGGTTCGGCTACACCTCCGGCACCGCGAGCGCCACCGTGGCGGCCGGGCAGACGGCCACCACGGACGTCACGATGACGCGAAAGGACAGCGGCACGGTCTCCGGCCTCGTCTCGATCGCGGGCGCGCCCGAGTCCGGCGCGACGCTCTCCGTCGCCGGTACGCCGGTCCAGGCGGTCACCGGCGCCGACGGCCGTTACCGGTTCACGATCCCTCACGGCACCTACGACGTGACCGTTACACCGCGCTCGCGCTGCGCGACGGCCTCGACGACCGTCCAGGTGACGGTGGCGGGGGACGTGGTCAAGGACGTCGACCTGCCGCTGCGGGGCGACGGGTTCGGCTACACCTGTGAGAGCAAGGCGCTGCCGTACGTGGAAGGGACCGAGAAGCTGGCGCTGACCGGCGACGACGAGGCGCAGCAGGTGACGCTGCCGTTCACCTTCCCGTTCTACGGCGCCGCGCAGACGAAGGCGTGGATCACCACGAACGGCTACGCCTCCTTCGCCAACGAGAAGGTCACCACCGGCTCGAACGGCACGCTGCCGACCACGGGCACGCCGAACAACGCGGTCTACGCCTACTTCGACGACCTCGTGGCCGACGCCGAGTCGGGCATCTACACCGCCACGCAGGGCGCCGCGCCCAACCGCGTCTACGTGGTGGAGTGGCGCAACGTGAAGTTCTACTCCGACGCCACGATGCGGATCTCGGTGTCGATGCTCCTGGGCGAGAACGGCACGGTTTCCTACCGCTACAAGGACGTCGAGGGCGCCCGCGAGCAGGGCAACAGCGCCACGATCGGCGTGGAGAACGGACCCGGCACCGACGCGCTGCTGTACTCGTTCAACACCGCCGCGGTCTCCACCGGCCAAAGCGTGACGGTCGCGGCCACCCGCCACGGGCTGGTCACGGGCACGGTCACCGACGCCAACGACGGCAAGGCGATCGCCGGCGCGACGGTGAAGGTGGGCCAGGCGGCCACCTTCACCACGGGCGCCGACGGCACGTTCTACGGCCAGGTGCCGGCCGGCGACCACAAGGTGGAGGTCTCCAGGGAGCACTACGGCACGTTCTCCCAGGACGTCACGGTCGCTCCGCTGGCGTTCACCCGGGTGGACACGGCGCTGATCACCGGCGCGGTCAGCGCCTCGGTCGGCGAGCTGGCCGTGGTCATGCCCACGGGCGTCACCCGCAGCCGCTCGTTCGAGCTGACCAACCTCGGCGCGCCCGCCGACTACACCGTAACCAGCGACGCCGCCTGGCTCACCGCCGCGCCGACCGCCGGCCGCCTCGCCAAGGGCGAGAAGGCCGCGGTGAAGGTCACGGTCAGCAGCCAGGGCGTGCAGCCGGGCACGGTTCAGGCGGGCAAGCTCACGGTGAAGTCCAACAGCGGCCGCCAGCCGATCCTGGAGATCACGGTGAACGTCGTGGTGCCCAAGCACCAGGTGGCGCTCGACACCGGCGCCTCCAGGCAGGTCGTCGACGCCCAGGGCGATGTGTGGACCGCCGACCGCAAGTACACCCAGGGCGGCCATGGCTGGGTGGCCAACCAGAACCGCACGGCCGACACCCGCAGGACCATCGCGGGCACCACGGAGCAGGCGCTGTTCCGCACCGCCCGCGAGAACCTGCTGGAGTACCGCTTCGACAACGTGCCGAACGGCACCTACACCGTCGAACTGGGCTTCGCCGAGATCACCTCGAAGCGTCCGGGCTCCCGGGTCTTCGACGTGATCGTCGAGGGCCAGCTCGCCGTACCCGCGCTCGACCTGGCCCTGGAGGTGGGCACCTACACGGCGGCGAACCGCTCGTACACCGTGAAGGTCACCGACGGCCAGCTGAACGTGCGCTTCGCCCGGCGTGACGGCCAGCCGATCGTCAACGCCGTCCGCGTCTCCGAGCGTCCCGACAAGAACTAGCCGGGCCGTACCGGCGTCAGCCCCGGCCGCTTGGGGCTGACGCCGTCGCCGGAGGAGCGGCCGTGCAGGCGGCGGTTGATCCACGGTGCGAGGAACTGCCTGGCCCAGCGCAGGTCCTCCCGCCGGGCGTCCGTCCAGACGGGCGGGCGCCGCGGCGGGTACGGCTCGCGCCAGTCCTGCTCGACCGGCACCCCGAGCACTTCGGCGGCGGCCAGCGCCACGCGGCGGTGGCCGTCGCCGTTGAGGTGGAGCCGGTCGGAGTCCCAGGCGCGCGGGTCGCGCAGCACGGCCATGGGCCACAGGTCGACCAGGTGGGCGTCGTAGCGCCGGGCGATGTCGTGGATGTGCAGGTTGTAGACCTCGATCTTGCTGTGCGCCAGCCGCATGACGGGCACGTGCCGCAGGTCGAAGCCGGTGAAGAGCATCACCTTGGCTCCGGCCTCGGTGAGCGTGCGCACCCCTTGTTCCAGCCGCCTGGCGACGATCGCGGGCCCGCTGCCGGGCCGCAGGATGTCGTTGCCGCCCGCGCAGAGCGAGACCAGGTCGGCGCCCATGGCGACCGCCTGCGGCACCTGCTCGCGCACGATCTCGTCGATGATCCGGCCGCGTACCGCGAGGTTGGCGTAGCGCAGGCCGGGCCGGTCGGCCTCGATGTGCTCGGCGAGCCGGTCGGCCCAGCCGCGGAAGCCCGTGGCGGCCGGGTCTTCGAGTCCCTCTGTGAAGCTGTCCCCTAGGGCGACGTATGACGAAATTCGTCCCATGACGGGATAGTTTGCCGCGAATGTCATGCCCTACGCGACCGTAGGTCAATCCGGCGGGCGCCCCCGGACGAAGAAGGAGGAAAAGTCCCGACAAGAAGGAGCACACCTCATGCGCACGACACTGGCCCTCGCCGCCATCGTGGCCTGCGCGGGCGCCGGCCTGGCCGCGCCCGCGCTCGCCGACGCCTCCCCCCGGCGCGACGGGGCCCTGCAGGTCGCCGGGCTGACGGCCGACGGCAGGCTGGTCGCCTTCCGCGCCGACCGTCCCGGCTCCGTCACCGACATCGGCAAGGTCAACGGGCTGAAGGGCGACGCGAAGGTGGTCGGCATCGACTACCGCGTGCAGGACGGCAAGCTGTACGCCGTCGGCGACCAGGGCGGCGTCTACACGCTGTCCGGCGCGGCCAAGGCGACCAAGGTCTCCCAGCTCAGCGTCGCACTGGACGGCAAGAACTTCGGCGTCGACTTCAACCCCGCCGCCAACCGGCTGCGCGTGATCAGCGACACCGGCCAGAACCTGCGGCACAACATCGACGACCCTATGGGCGCCCCGGCCGCCGGCACCACCGCGACCGACGGCAAGCTCACCAACCCGCCCGTCCCGCCCGCCACGACCGGCGTCACCGCCCTCGGCGTGAGCGGCGCCGCGTACACCAACAACGACCTGGACGCGACGACGGCCACGACGCTGTTCGACGTGGACACGACCGCCGACCAGATCGCGGTGCAGTCGCCGGCCAACGCCGGCAACCTCGCCCCGACCGGCAAGCTCGGCGTGGACGCGGGCTCAGCGGCCGGCTTCGACATCTACACCACGCTGCGCAAGGGCGCCGCCTCGGCCAACACCGCCTTCGCGGCGCTGACCGTGAGCGGGTCCTCCCGTTTCTACACCGTCGACCCCCTGACCGGTGCGGCCGTCCAGGTGGGAACGTTCCCGTCGCGCCGCCAGGTCGTGGACATCGCTCTGCCGCTCGACCAGCGCTGACGCCCCCGAGCCCGCCTCTGGCCGTGACACGCCCCGCCCACGGGCGCGAATTCCCCTTGTCCGCCCGCCCGCGCGTCTGTTACCCGTTGAGGTATGCGGGGGAAATATCCAATACGTGTCACCAGAGACCTGCCCGTCCCCATGCCCGACGGCGTCCGGCTGCTGACCGACCACTACGCGCCCGTGGGGGCGCCGCGCGCGCCGGTCGTGCTCATCCGCTCGCCGTACGGCCGAAGGGGCGCCTTCGGATGGATGTTCGGCCGCGGCTTCGCCCGGCAGGGCTTCCAGGTCGTCATGCAGTCCTGCCGGGGCGGATTCGGCTCCGGCGGGCTGCTCGACCCGCTCGGCGACGAGCACGACGACGGCCTGGCCACCGTGGCCTGGATGCGCGAGCAGCCCTGGTACGGCGGCAGCTTCGCCACCTTCGGCCCCTCCTACCTCGGCTACACCCAGTGGGCCATCGCCCCCTACGCCGGTCCCGACCTGCGGGCGATGGCCACGCAGATCACCGCCTCCCAGTTCCGCGACGCCGCCTACGTGGGCGGGGCGTTCGCGCTGGAGTCGGCGCTGAGCTGGACGACGCTGACCGACGCGATGTCACGCCGCTTCGGCGGCACCGCCGTGCTGACCGCGCCCCGGCTGACCCGCCGCGCGGTGCTGTCCGGGCGGCCGATGGGCGAGCTCGACCTGGTCTCGGCCGGGCATCCGCTGGCCTTCTACCAGGATCTGCTCGCCCATCACGGCGATCCCGCCGCGCCGTACTGGGCCAAGCGCGACTTCTCCCCCGACGTGGCCGACGTCGGCGCCGCCGTCACGATGCTCGGCGGCTGGTACGACGTGTTCCTGCCCTGGCAGATCAAGGACTATCTGACGATGCGCAGGGCCGGGCGGCGGCCGTACCTGACCATCGGGCCCTGGTACCACGTGGACATGCGCCACGGCCGCCCCTCCGTCGCCGAGGCGCTGACCTGGTTCCGCGCCCACCTGCTGGGTGACTTCTCGCGGTTGCGGGCCGACCCGGTGCGGCTGCACGTGACCGGCGCCGGCGAGTGGCGCGACTATCCGGACTGGCCTGTTCCGGGGATGCGGATGCGCCGCTGGCACCTGCGGTCCGGGTTCGGGCTGGATCCGGCCGCGCCCGGCGAGGACGGCGCCGGCCGCTTCCGCTACCACCCCGCCCATCCCACGCCCGTCATCGGCGGCCCGGTGCTGCTGGCCGACTCCCGCCCGCGCGACCAGCGCCGCCTGGAGGCCCGCCGCGACGTGCTCGTCTACACCTCCGCGCCGCTGCGCGCCGACACCGAGATGATCGGTCCCGTGGGGGCCGAGCTGTCGGTGCGCTCCAGCGCGCCCTGCACCGACGTGGTGGTGCGGGTCTGCGACGTGCACCCGTCGGGCGCGTCCATGAACATCTGCGAGGGGGTACGGCGCACGCTCGGCGGCCCGGAGGACATCCGGCGGGTCGAGGTGGACCTGTGGCCGATCGGGCACCGCTTCAAGCGCGGCCACCGTATCCGCGTCCACGTGGCGGCCGGGGCGTACCCGACGATCGCCCGCAATCCGGGCACCGGCGATCCGATCGCGGACGGCGGGCCCATGCTGCCGGCCGACGTGGAGGTCCTCCACTCCCCCGGCCATCCCTCTGCCGTCCTCCTGCCCGAAGTGACCGCCCCTTAGAGTCGGATCGTGCGCGCGTCCCGTTTGATGTCGGTGATCCTGCTGCTGCAAGGGCGGGGCGGGATGACGGCGGCCGAACTGGCCGAGGAACTGGAGGTCTCCGAGCGGACCGTCCACCGCGACGTGCTGGCGCTGAGCGAGGCGGGCGTCCCGGTCTACGCCGACCGGGGGCGGCGCGGCGGCTACCGGCTGCTGGAGGGCTACCGCACCCGGCTGACCGGGCTCGACCGGGCCGAGGCGGAGGCGCTGTTCCTGTCGGGCGTGCCGGGGGCGCTGCGCGAGATGGGGCTGCAGGACGTGGCGGCCACCGCCCGGCTGAAGGCGGCGGCCGCGCTGTCACCCGGGCTGCGGGACGCGCCCTCGACGGCGGCGCAGCGCTTCCATCTGGACGCGCCGGGCTGGTTCGCCGGTGAGGAGCCGCCGCCGGCCGCGCTGGCGCCGCTGGCCAGGGCGGTGTGGAGCGATCGGGTGGTCGGGCTGGCGTACAAGGGCAGGCAGCGCACGGTGCGTCCGTACGGGCTGGTGCTCAAGGCGGGCGTCTGGTACCTGGTGGCGCACACGGGGGACTTCCTGACCTTCCGCGTGGACCGGGTGGAGGCGGTCGTGGCCCGGGAGGAGGGCTTCACCCGGGATCCGGAGTTCGACCTGGCGGCGTACTGGCGGCGGCAGTCGGCCCGCTTCGCTCGCTCCCTGCTGCGCGCCACCGTCACGCTGCGGCTCAGCCCGTCCGGGGTGCGCATGCTCCGGCACATCGCCGACCCGGCCGCGCTGGAGGACGCGCTCGCCTCGCTGGGCGAGGACGGTACGGTCGAGCTGGCCGTGGAGTCGATGACGGTCGCGTACTCGCAGGTGTTGCGGTTCGGGCCGGAGGCGGAGGTGCTGGCGCCGCCGGAGCTGCGCGCGATGGTGCGCGAGGCCGTCCTGCGGACGGCCCGCCTGTACACCCCTGATGTCTAGCGGTACTCGGACGCGTCGGCCTTCTTGCCGCCGTCCTCCACCTCTTCGATGTAACGCCACACGTCCGGCCGGCTGCCGTCGAGGTCGGTGAAGCCGTAGACCTGGGCCAGGCCGCCGCTGTCGAGTGACTGACCGGTCCAGCGCATCTTGTCCGGGTCCTGGGCCAGGGCCGCGACGGCCCGCCCGACGAAGGCCGGCGTCTCCGACACCGCCCAGGTGGCGTTCTTCGGGATGTAGTCGCGCCAGGTCTCCTCGGTCACCTCGAAGTTCTCCAGCATCGCCTCCGAGCGCAGGAATCCGGGCGTGAGCGCCACGGCGGCGCAGCCGTGCTCGCGCAGGTCGTGCGAGAGCGCGTACGCCAGCCGGACGACCGCGGTCTTGGCCTGGTCGTAGAAGAGCGAGAGCCGGTAGTGGTCGTCGTTGTACTTCTTGGTCCCGTCGGTCACCTCGACGACCAGGCCGCCGGGCTTCCTGGACAGCAGCGGCAGCGCGTAGTGGCTGGTGATGATGTGGGTGTCGATCGCCAGCCGCAGCAGGCGCAGCCCGTTGTCCAGGTTGTGCTCCCAGACCGGGACGTTCCACTCGGTGAGCCGGTCGCCGCCCCACACGTCGTTGACCAGGACGTCGAGCTGTCCGTGGTCGCGTTCGATCCGCTCCACCAGTGCTTTGACCTGCTCCTGGTCGAGGTGGTCGACCCGGACCGGGATGCCGGTGCCGCCGGCGGCGGTGACGAGCGCGGCGGTCTCCTCGATGGTCTCCGGCCGGTTCATCTCCGAGCGCCGCGATCCGCTGGAGCGGCCGGTGCAGTAGACGGTGTAACCGGCGGCGCCGAGCTGTACGGCGATGCCCCGGCCCGTGCCTCGTGTGGCCCCTGCCACCAGTGCGATGTTCATGAGGACCACTCTCGGCCGAAAAGAGGACACCTCATGTCATGTTTTCTCAAGGATTCTCGCGTGATAAGTAAGGAGTTACCATGAACGAAGAGTTCGAACTGCGCGGAGTCAACCATCTGGCACTGGTCTGCTCGGACATGAAGCAGACCGTCGACTTCTACTCCGGCGTCCTGGGCATGCCGCTGATCAAGACGATCGAGCTGCCGATGGGCTGGGGCCAGCACTTCTTCTTCGACGCCGGCGGCGGCAACGCGCTGGCCTTCTTCTGGTTCCCCGACGCGCCGGAGGCGGTGCCCGGGGTCTCGGCGCCCAAGGGGCTGCCGGACCGGGGCGAGCTGCTGTCGGCGGTCGGCTCCATGAACCACATCGCCTTCGACGTGCCGCCGGACAAGATCGAGGAGTACCGCGACCGGCTGATCGCCAAGGGCGTGGACGTGGGCGTGCTGCTCAACCACGACGACAGCGAGTTCGGCGTCGCCCCCGCCCCGCACGAGGGCGTGTTCGTGCGTTCGATCTACTTCAAGGACCCCGACGGCGTCCTCATCGAGTTCGCCTGCTGGCTGCGGGAGCTGGGCCGCGAGGAGGACGTGCGGCACGAGCCGAAGACCGCCGCCGACCGGACCGCCTGATGCCGCGCCTGCGCCGGGTCCCGCGCGAGGAGGTCGCCGACCCGCTCACCGCGTTCTTCTACGACCGCCTGCTGACCGGCGACGGCACCGCCACGGGTTCGCCCGGCGACTGGTGGGAGGTCTTCGCGCTCGACCCGGCGATCCTGCGCCACTGCGTGAAGGGCTTCCAGCTCTACCGGGAGTCCGCGCTCGACCCGATGCTGCGCGAGCTGGGCCAGACCCGCGCCGGATGGGCCCGGCAGTCGCAGTTCGTCTACTCGCAGCACTGCAAGCAGATGCGCGCGATCGGCGTGCCGGAGGAGAAGATCCAGGCGGTCGCCTCCTGGCAGGTGAGCACCGTCTTCGGCGAGCTGGAGCGGGCCGTGCTCGCCTACACCGACGCGCTCGTGCTGGACGGCGGCCGGGTGCACGACGAGGTCTTCGCCGTGCTCAGGAAGCACCTGCCGGACGAGCAGATCCTCGAGCTCACCTACATCACCTGCATGTACGAGATGCACGCCACGATGGCCAGAGCGCTGCGGGTGGAGTTCGACGACCGCGACGACCCGATCACCGAGGTGCCCGCGCCCGAGGGGTACGGCACCCGGGACATCGCCGACGAGCTCGCCTGACCGTCCGTCCGACCGTTCGTCGCGAAGAGCCGACCGTTCGCCGATCCGCGCCCGGCTTCCCGGCCGAACCTCACTAATGTCACGTCGGATGACGCGCCCCCGCCATCCCCCCAATGGTCTATAAATAGGCCAAAACGTGATATTTCAGTCATTGGGCGGTCTGGGTTGTGACGCTAGTGTCCCCTCACTCGCGAACCACTGTCATACCGGAGGGGTCATGGCCGAGCCGCCACCTCGCACCGACAAAAGCCCGTGGAACTGGCTGCTGATCGTGCCGATCGTGCTGCCGTTGTGCACGTTCCTGTTCAACGCCGACGAACCCCGGCTGATGGGCTTCCCGCTGTTCTACTGGCTGCAGCTCGCCTTCATCCTCGTCGGCGTCGCCTGCACCGTGGTCGTCTACAGGATGACCAAGTGAGCGGGCACACGACCGAACTGGTCGTCTTCATCGCGCTGTTCGCCCTGGTCAGCGGCATGGGCTTCGTGGCCGCCCGCTGGCGCAAGCCGAAGGACATCGAGAGCCTCGACGAGTGGGGCCTCGGCGGGCGCAACTTCGGGACCTGGATCACCTGGTTCCTGGTCGGCGGCGACCTCTACACCGCCTACACCTTCGTGGCGGTGCCCGCCCTGGTGTTCGGCGCGGGCGCGCTGGGCTTCTACGCGGTGCCGTACACCATCGTGATCTATCCGCTGGTCTTCCTCGTGCTGACCCGGCTGTGGTCGGTCTCGCACGTGCACGGCTTCGTCACCCCGGCCGACTTCGTGCGCTCGCGCTTCGGCTCACCGACGCTGGCGCTGGTCGTGGCCGTCACCGGGCTGGTCGCGACCATGCCCTACATCGCGCTGCAGCTCGTCGGCATCGAGGCCGTGCTGCAGTCGATGGGCGTCACCGGCCACTGGCCGATCATCGTGGCCTTCGCCATCCTGGCGGCCTACACCTACCAGTCGGGCCTGCGCGCCCCCGCGCTGATCGCCTTCGTCAAGGACTCGCTGATCTACATCGTGATCCTGGCCGCGGTCATCTACATCCCGATCAAGCTGGGCGGCTGGGGCAACATCTTCGACGCGGCCGCGGCCAAGTTCGACAAGTCCCCCGCCCCGGGTGACGGCCTGCTGCTGAACGCGGGCAACCAGCTGCAGTACATCACGCTGGCCTTCGGCTCGGCGCTGGCGCTGTTCCTCTACCCGCACAGCCTCACCGGCGTGCTGGCCGCCAAGAACCGCACCGTCATCAAGCGCAACATGTCCGCGCTGCCCGCCTACAGCTTCCTGCTCGGCCTCATCGCCCTGCTCGGCTACATGGCGATCGCCGCCGGCACCAAGCCCGTCATCGGCGAGAACGGCAAGCCGATCGGCAACACGGTCGTCCCGGTGCTGTTCGACAACATGTTCCCCGACTGGTTCGCAGGCGTCGCCTACGCCGCGATCGCCATCGGCGCGCTCGTGCCCGCCGCGATCATGTCCATCGCCGCGGCGAACCTGTTCACCCGCAACATCTACCGCGAGTACTTCAACAAGAACGCCACCGACAAGCAGGAGGCCACGGTCTCCAAGCTCGTCTCGCTCGTGGTCAAGGTCGGCGCGGTGCTGTGCATCCTGCTGCTGGACCCGCAGTTCTCCATCGACCTGCAGCTCATCGGCGGTGTGATCATCCTGCAGACGCTGCCTTCGGTGGCCCTGGGCCTGTACACCCGGTGGTTCCACAAGGGCGGCCTCATCGCCGGCTGGGCCCTGGGCCTTGCGGCCGGCATGTGGATGCTCTACACCATCCCGAACCCCGCCTCCGGCAAGCTGCACTTCGGCGGCTCGGCGTTCTCGCTGGGCGAGCTCGGCTTCGACACGAAGACGACCGTCTACGCCGGCGTCATCGCCCTGGCCGTCAACCTCCTGGTGGCCGCCGTCGTCACCGTGGCCCTGCGGGCCGCGAAGGTGGCCGACGGCGAGGACGGCACGCGGCGCGACGAGTACTTCGCCGACGAGGGCGACCCCCGGGTCAAGGACCTGGACGTGTCCGCACCGCACTAGCGGCCGGCGCGGAGGGGCAACGTTGATGCAACCTCCGCGGGAACACCGTGGACAAATGGGCACGCCCCGTCCGTCGCCCCCGTGCAGACGGTACGTGCCCCGGTTCGGGCGGGCGGTGATCTGCGCCTCGCCACCCGCCCGGACCGCGGGACGGCGTCACGGGGCCGCGTAACCGGGGTTGGCGACGTCGAGCTTGGCGCGCACGGCCGCGGTCAGGGCGGCGAGCAGCTCCGGGTCGTCGGCGCGGCCCTCCCTGATCCGGGCGGCCAGTTCCGCGTCACTGCCCACGCCGAGCCCGGCCAGCCGTTCCGCGTGCTCGGCGGCCTGGGCCGGGCCCAGCTCGATCTCCCGCTCCACCATGCCGAGCACGTTGATGGCCACCCGCGTGTGGAAGCGCACCCGTCCCTCGACCGCCGGCAACACGTCGGCCTCCAGGAACTGCCTGACCGCCGCGACCAGCTGGGCCGCGTCGGGCACGTCGTGCGGCGCCGCCATGGCGCCTCCTCTCCGCTCCGCCGAAGACGTTGGAAAGTGACCGCTTATCCGTTGACCGGGCAACGGATAGACGGTGTGATCCTTTCATGAGCTTCGCCGTACCCGACAGCGTCCGGCCGGTTCGCGACGCCGTCCACGCGTTCATGACCGAGCGGGTCGAGCCCGCCGAGCCCGCCCTGTGCGACGGCGACGCCGCCACCCTGCGCGAGCTGCAGGAGGAGGCCAAGAAGGAGGGCCTGTGGGCGCTCGGCCATCCGCGTGAGCTGGGCGGCGGCGGCCTGCCGTTCCTCGACTACGTCTACGTCAACGAGGTGCAGGGGCGCAGCGAGTTCGGCCAGCTCGCGCTCGGGACGTTCACGCTGCAGGACTCCCTGATGCTGCACGAGCACGCCTCGAGCGGCCAGCGTGAGCGCTACCTGGAGCCGCTCGTGCGTGGCGACATCTGGCCGAGCTTCGCGATGACCGAGCCGGAGATCTCCAGCAGCGACCCCACCCAGATCCAGACCGAAGCGGTGCTCGACGGCGGCGAATGGGTCATCAACGGCCACAAGTGGTTCACCACCGGCGCCTCCCGCGCCGCCTACACCACCGTGATGTGCCGCACCGAGCCGGAGGCCCCGCCCCACCTGGCCTTCTCCATGATCCTGGTGCCGACCGGCACACCCGGCTACACGATCGTCCGCGAGACGCCCGTGCTCGGTCTCGGCGGCGCCCACTGCGAGGTGCGCTACGAGGACGTCCGCGTCCCGGCCGCCAACCTGCTCGGCGAGCGCGGCCACGGCTTCGTCATCGCCCAGAAGCGCCTCGGGCCAGGCCGGATCTTCCACTGCATGCGCTGGCTCGGGCAGGCGCAGCGGGCCTTCGACCTGATGTGCCACCGCCTGCACGGGCGCACGGCGTTCGGGGAGCCGCTGGCCAGGAAGCAGCTCATGCGCCAGCACGTCTTCGACTCCTACACCGAGATCCAGTCCGCGCGGCTGCTCACCCTGCACGCGGCGCAGACGGTGGACGCCGGTTCGGACGCGCGCGTCGAGATCGGGGCGATCAAGGTGGTGGGGGCGCGCATGCTGCACAACGTGATCGACCGGGCCATCCAGGTGTACGGCGCGGCGGGCCTGACCCCCGACACGCCCCTGGACCGGATGTACCGGCACGCCCGCGCCGGACGCATCTACGACGGCCCCGACGAGGTGCACATCGACTCGGTCGGCAGGCGGGTCCTGGGCGCGTACACGAGCGGCGGTTCGTGGGAGTTCGGCCTGCGATGAACGCGCACACCGGCGACCGGGTGGCGGACATCGTGCGGGACGCGCTGGGCGCGGGGGCGGCGGTGCTGTCGAGCGCGCGGCTGCCCGGCGGCGCCTCACGCGAGACCTGGTCGCTCGACGTGGACACGCCCGGCGGCGAGCGGGCCCTCATCCTGCGCCTGGACTCCCCCGGCACGCCCCTGAACCCCGGCGCCTCCCCGAACACCGGCGCGACCCCGGAGACCGGCGGCGGCTTGGCGGCCGAGGCGGTCCTGATGCGCGCCGCCGCCGAGGCGGGCGTGCCGGTCCCGGAGATCGTCGCCTCCGGGGACTCCTACATCCTCATGGCGCGGGTGGACGGGGAGACGATCCCGCGCAAGATCCTGCGCGACGACGCCTACCGGCACGCCCGGCCGCTGCTGGCCGCGCAGTGCGGGCGGGCGCTGGCGGCGGTGCACCGGATGCCGCTCGGCGCCCTGCCCGGGGAGCAGGACGCGGATCCGCTGACCCAGTGGCGCGAGGTGCTGGATCTGACCGGGCAGCCGCATCCGGTGTTCGAGCTGGCCCTGCGCAGGCTGGGGGCGACCCGGCCGGACGGCGCGCGGCGGACGGTCGTGCACGGCGACTTCCGCAACGGGAACCTGATCGTGGGGCCCGAGGGCGTGCGGGCGGTGCTCGACTGGGAACTGGCCCACGCCGGCGACCCGGTCGAGGACCTCGGCTGGCTGTGCGTGAAGGCGTGGCGGTTCGGGCAGAAGGCGCCGGTGGGCGGCTTCGGCACCTACGACGAGCTGGTCCACGCCTACGAGGAGGCCTCGGGGTACGCGGTGGACCGGGAGGCGCTGCGGTGGTGGGAGGCGTTCGGGGTGCTGAAGTGGGGCGTCATCTGCGTCATGCAGACGATGCGGCACCTGGCCGGCGGCGCGCGTTCGGTGGAGCTGGCGGCGATCGGGCGGCGGGTGTGCGAGACCGAGTGGGACCTGCTGGAACTGCTCGGCACCCCCTGAAATCCGGCCGCCGGCCATGAAGTGGATCCGGTCGCACATGCGCGCCACCTCGCGCAGGTTGTGGGGGTGATCAGCATGGCGCTGCCGTTCGTGCGGGCCAGGTCGCCGAGCAGCCCTCTGACGCGGTCGCCCGCGTCGGGGTCGAGGTTGGCGGTCGGCTCGTCGAGCACGAGCCGGGCTCGACGTCGTCTGTCTCGGGCTGACGCTGGGGTTGTTCGCCTGGGCGCTCAGGTACGCGCGCGCCCACGGGAAGCTGCCGCGGTTCGGGGGCTGACCGGGCGCGGGACGAGCGCGGCCACGATCACCTCGGCCAGGCCGTCGACGACCTCGCCGGGGTCGACGCCGGGGTGGTCGAGCCACCAGTCGGCGGTCGTCTGGACCATGCCGATGAAGGCGTGGCCGAGCACCTGGGCGCGTACCGGATCGGGAGTGACGCCCTCGGCCACCAGCACCTGCGCGAGCTCCTCGCCGAGACCTCTGACCAGCGTGGTCATGTGGCTGCGGATCTTGCTGTCCTCGGCGCTGGCCCGGTGGAACAGGAAGCGGTAGAGGTTGTGGTTGGCGCCGATCAGGTCGAGGTAGACGGCGATCGCGGCGCGGGCGCGCGAGCGCAGGTCGCCGCCGCCCTCGGTGAACTGCGGGCGCAGCCGGTCGATGACGGTGCGCACGTGGCGGTCGGCCAGCGCCTGGTAGAGGCCGCTCTTGTCGCCGAAGTGGCGGTAGAGGATGGGCTTGGTGATCCCGGCCTCCGCGGCGATCGCGGCCATCGACACCTCGTGCCCGTCACGCTCGATCACCCGGTCGGCGGCGTCGAGCAGCGCCCTGCGCCGGTCCGGGCTGCGTCCCCTCACCCGGCAAGGATAGATCGCTCCCGTCCGCGCAGCAGCGCCGAGGTCACCAGCAGGGCGCCGACGACCGTGTAGAGGCCGGTGACCCCGGCCAGGGTGCCCGGCGGCTCGCCCGGCAGCGCGCCCCAGCGGGGCAGCCCCGCCGCGACCAGCAGCGCGAGGTCGAGCCGCGTGGCGAACAGGGCGCCGAGCGCGACGAGCGGCAGCCCGCAGATGATCGCGGCCAGCGGGGACAGCCGCTGCCATCCGGTCAGCAGCCCGGCCAGCGCGGCCACGGCACTCAGGTAGCCGAATCCGGCCGGACTCGGGCCGAAGCCGGTGTAGCCGGCGCGCAGCGCCCGCGCGCCGGCCTCGGTCAGGTAGTAGACGGCGGGCAGCGCGAGCAGGCCCACCGCGGTGGCGGCCAGGTGACGTCCCACGTCTTCATCGTCCCGTGGAATCCAGGCAATGTCTCGATCTTGGGACAGACGGCCGGGAGTACAGGCTTTAGCGTGGATACATGGCTAACAGTGGCACTGGTCCTGGTTCGATCACACCTGACGGATCCCCTGTTGAGTTCTATCTCCTCATCGAGCCGAACGGCGAGCCCGAGATCGTCAGCGGCGCGCTCGCGCCCGGCGCGTCGATCCTCGAGATCGGCTCGGGGGTCGGGCGGCTCACCCATCCCCTGCTCGCGCTCGGTCACGACGTCGTGGCCGTGGACGAGTCGGCGGAGATGCTCGCGCACGTGCGCGGCGCGCGGACCGTGCGGGCGCGGGCGCAGGAACTGCGGCTGGAGCGCGAGTTCGACGCGGTACTGCTCGCCTCCTACCTGGTCAACACCGCCGACGACGGCGCGCGCCACGACCTGCTGTCGGCGTGCGCACGGCACGTACGCCCCGGCGGCGCCGTCCTCATCCAGTGGACCCCGGCCGAGCAGCACGACGCGTGGGAGGTCGGCCGGGGGCGCACCACGGGCAACCTCAGCATCACCCTCGCGGCGCTGGAGCCGGTGCGGCCCGGGGTGGTCGCCTCCACGATGCGGTACACGCAGGACGAGCGGGTGTGGACCCAGTCGTTCTGGTCGCGGCGCCTGACCGACGACGACCTCCGGGCCGAACTGGAGCGGGCCGGGCTGCGGCTGGATCGGTTCCTGACCGACGACCACAGCTGGGTGCTGGCCGTACGCGACTGATCAGTAGCGCAGGCCGTGCCCGAAGGGGTGGAGCGGGTCGGCGGTGCCGCCCGGGACGTCGGACGGGCTCGCCTCGACGGCCGCCATCGACCGCGGCAGCTCGTACGGCAGCCGCCCCTTCGGCTCGGCCCGCCCGAACAGCACCTCCAGCAGCGCCCGGTCGCTCGCCCCGTAGTCGGCGACCACGGCGGCGGCGCCCTCGGCGATCTCGGGGAAGACCGCGGGCCGCTCCAGGTAGACGTCCACGACGGTGGGCACCGTGCGCTGCATACGGGTGATCCGGTCGATCTCGGCGGCGGGGAAGGCGAGGCTGCCGGAGTGGAAGAAGGCCTCGAAGGCGCCCGGCCGCGGCTCGTACGGCGCGGCCAGCCGTACCACGGCCACGTCGGCCTCCTCCGGCGTGGCGACGACCTTGCCGTAACCGGCGGCCAGGTCGGCGTCGACGCCCTCCACGTACAGGCGCACGCCCTCGGCCAGCGGCAGCGGGCCGTTCTTCAGCAGGGTGAGCGAGGCCGTCTGCGCCTCGAACCCGGCCCGCGCGAAGTCGGCCCGCCCGACGACCTCCTCGGCCACGTCAGGGTCGGCGAAGGGCGCGTCGAACAGCCCGAGCGTGAACTTCTCCCGCAGCACCCGCCGCACCGACACGTCCAGCCGTTCCATACTGATCCGCCCGGCCTCGACCAGTTCGGTGATCAGGTCCGGGCAGGCCTCGCCGCCGAACTGGTCGACGCCGGCCTCGATCGCCTTCAGCACGCGCTCGGCGGGGGTGAGGTGCTCCACGCCCCAGGCGCGGGCGGGCATCTCCTGGCCCATGATGAAGGCGTCGGTGATCAGGCCCCAGTCGGTGCAGACGATGCCGTCGAAGGCGTAGCGCTCGCGCAGCAGGCCGGTGATGACGCCCTTGTTGAAGCCGAAGCCGACCTCCTCGTGCTCGGTGCCGACAGGCATGCCGTAGTAGGGCATGATCTGCGAGGTTCCGGCGGCGAAGGCGGCCTCGAAGGGCTTCAGGTGGTGCTCGAACCGGCCGCCGGGGTAGACCTGCTCGCGGCCGTGGGCGAAGTGGGGGTCCTCGCCGTCCTTCTGCGGCCCGCCGCCGGGGAAGTGCTTGGTCATGCAGGCGACGCTGCCGGGGCCGAGGCGCTCGCCCTGGAAGCCGAGGATGTAGGCGCGCACGAGGCGGGAGGTGAGCTCGGCGTCCTGGCCGAAGGTGCCGTTGGCGCGTGACCAGCGGGGCTCGGTGACCAGGTCGATCTGGGGGTGGAGGGCGACGCGGATGCCGACGGCCAGGTACTCCTGCCGCGCCATGTCGGCGAATTTCCGGACCAGCTCCGCGGAGCCGATCGCCGCCAGCCCCGGCGGCTCCGGCCACTGCGAGAACGCCCCGGCCATCATCGACGCGCCCGGGTTGCCGGAGAAGGAGTGGCGCGGGTCGGTGGAGAGCGTCACCGGGATGCCCAGCCGGGTGGCGGCGGCCCGCTCCTGCAGCGCGTTGTGCCACTCGGCCATCTCGCGCGGCGAGCCGCCGCCGAGCACGTTGAAGTGGTTCATGTGCCTGCCGTCGATCATGCTCTCGGCGGTCTCGGCCCCCGGCGGCGGCGCGAACCAGGCGATGGTGTGGAACAGCAGCCCCGCCTTCTCCGGCAGGGTCATCCTGGCCACGAGGTCGTCGACCCGAGCCGCGGTGGGGAGTGAGGGGTCCTGGTAGGTCATGGCGTGATTATACGTATCATCACTTTCTCTACCAGAGGTTCGCGCCATGCGCCACGCCGCCGCGTGCCGAAATTACTGGGAAATACTGGAACTCCTGCTACCCTCGCGCCATGAGTGACCGGCTGGACCAGCTGGAGAGGCGCATCGACGAGCTCCGCGCCGGGGTGCGCCGTGCCATGCGCGCCCGTGACGCGGTCACCGCCCGGGCCCTGCGCGCCGACCTGCGCGCCGCGGAACGCACCTGGGACTCCCTGGTCAGCTCCCCCGTCCAGACCCCGGGCGGCAAGCGGGCCGGCACCACGACCGTGCGCGAACGGGTGCACCAGGCGCTCGACGCGCTCGGCGCCCCCGCCCAGCCCCGGCTGATCGTGGCCGTCAGCGAGGCGTTCTTCTCCGGCGGGCTGCGTTCCGCGCAGCTCACCAGCATCCGCCGCGACGAGGAACGTTCCTTCCGCTCCAGCCCGTACGGCCGGCCGTACTATCTGTGCGCCGCCCTGACCGACCGCCTCTCCCCCGCCCGCGGCCTGCTCACGCTGAGCACCTGGCCGCTGGAGCGGCGGGTGGTGGGCCCGCTGAGCCCGAGGGTCGACTTCCTGACCTGCGCGGCGGCGGTGGCCCTGCACGTCCAGCGCAGCGCGGGCCCGTCACCGGAGTCGCTGCGCCTGGTGGCCAGGATGGGGCGCAACATCCCCGGCGGCGAACTGGTCGAGCTGGGCAAGGACGTCGATCCCGGCCGCGTGGCCGAGATGGCGCTGGAGGAGCTGGCCGTACACCTGGATCGGGACACGCGCGACCGGGCCGGGCTGGCGGCCCGCGCGCGCGAGCAACTGGACGACCCCGCGCGGCTGTTCGGCGCCGCGCTCCTGAGCGCCGCCAACGTCGGCGCCCTCGGCAAGGAAGGGATCACGGCGTGAGACGGATCGACGCGCTGCGGGGGACGACACCGCCGAAGCCGCACGACGCCCGGGCCATCGCGGCGCTGGCCGCGAATCCGGGTTGCGCGCGCCGGGCGCTCATGGACGGCGCGGGGGTGGACAAGGACGCGGCCGCGCGGCATCTGGGCTTTCCCGCGCCGTTCGGGCAGTCGCCGTTCGCGATCACCCGCGGCAACCAGTTCGAGGCGCTGGTCAAGTCCGACGGCTGCGCCGAGCTGCTGCGTATGCTGCGCGAACTGCTGGAGTTGCCGATCGCCGAGGTCGCCTACCACGACGTGGAGAACGTGGGCGCGCACCTGCGTCACGCCCACACCCGCGCGCTGTTCGACCGGGCGGCCAGGGGCGAGCACGACGCGGGCACGCTCTACGACCACCCGCTGCTGAGCCTGGACATCGCCGGCCACACCGCCTATCTGGAGCCGGACGTGGTCGCCTTCCAGCTGGAGGGCCGCTTCCACGTCGTGGAGATCAAGTCGTTCGCGATCGTGGACGGCCAGGCCGACCCGGCCGCGGTGGCGGCGGCCGCGCGGCAGGCGGCCGTGTACGTGCTGGCGCTGCGCACGATGCTGGAGGAGCTCGGCCACGACCCGCTGGCCGTCTCCCACGACGTGGTCCTGGTCTGCCCGGAGAACTTCGCCAACCGCCCGGTCGCGAAGCTGGTGGACGTGCGCAGGCAGCTCGCGGTGCTGCGCAGGCAGCTGACCAGGATGACCACGCTCGACCGGCTGCTGGAGGAACTGCCGGAGGAGCTCACCTTCGACCTGGAGCCGGGCGAGGACGGCCTGCCTTTGCGCCGCGCCGCAGACCTGGCCGACGCGCTGCGCGGGGTCGCCGCCCGCTACGCGCCCGACTGCCTGTCCACCTGCGACCTGTGCTTCTTCTGCCGGGACGAGGCCCGCGAGGAGGGCGCCTCCGACCTGCTGGGCCGCAACGTCCGCGACGAACTGGGCGGCGTGGCCAGCGTCGAGGAGGCGCTCGGCCTGGCCGACGGCACCCGGGCCCCGCGCGAGGGGCAGGAGGAGATCGCCCGCCTGCTGCGCGGCGCCGAGCGGCTGCGCCAGGACTGCCTCGCATGAGTCTCCTGACGAGCCTGGCCAAGCTGCGCGCCCTGCAGGAGGGCCGGGCGCAGCCGATCGCGACCGTACGGCACTGCCATCTGTCCGAGCGGCCGATGGTGTTCATCCCGCTGAAGCTGTCCGGCGAGGCCGCCGCGCCCCTGGCCGCCATGTTCGGCACCGACCGGCAGGCGCCCCAGTTGCTCGTGGTGGCCCAGCCGCGCAACCGCGACCTGCGCTTCGCCTTCACCGCGGAGCTGGCCGGGCTGCTGCTGCCGTACCTGGAGAGCTTCCTGGCCGACACCGAGACGGTCGAGCGCAAGAACGCCGACCCCTACGAGCGCGCGCTCGACGCGCCGCAGGTGCTGCTGCCCAACCGCGTGGGCGTGGCGTTCACCGCGCTGCTGGGCCGTTCGACCCGCTTTCGCCGCACCGACGGCCCGTACCCGGTGCCGGAGGGCGTGCCGCTGCTGGGCCGCTGGCTGACCTATCTGGCCGAGCGCGCCGCCTACCCGGGCTCGTCGCTGACGCTGGCCGTGACCGAGGAGCTGGGGCGCCACTGGGCCAGCGGGCAGAGCGCGCTGGAGGACGCCAACCTGGCCGCCCTGATGGCGTGGGTCGAGGGGCGCCCCTCCGACGAGGCCGAGGACCCGCTGGTCTGGCCGCCCGCCGGGCCCGCCACCGACCCCGGCTTCGACTCCGAGGTGCTCGCGCCCGCGATCGAGAACGGCTCGGCCGAGCGCATCACCGAGGCGCTGCGCACCCAGCTGGAGCCCACGTGGCGGCTGATGTGGCAGGCGCTCGACCTGCTGCGGGCGCTGCCCGAGGGCGCGAGCGTGGCGCAGCGGTGGGAGCTGGACCGCGGCTCCTACAGCGGCTTCGCCACCCAGCTCGCCGAGGGCGGCCCGCCGCAGGCCCGCCGCGACGGCGCGGTCGCCGCCGCCTCCCGCCTGTCGCGCATGGAGCGCGCCCAGGCCTCCTACGACGTGCAGCGCGCCTACGACGACCCGCTGATCATGGCCGACCACCGGCTGTCGGGCGAGGCGTTCGCCGGCGAGGTGGTGCAGACCGAGCCGGACCACTGCGAGGGCGAGGGCCGCTCGCGCAAGCTGCGCCCGCTCGTGGTGGTCAAGACCGACGATCCGGTACGGCTGCCGCCCGGCAGCGCCCTCGGCACCCCGCAGCGCAAGGGCCAGGGCGCCGAGCTGGTCGAGGCGGCCGGCGGCCTGGTCACCCTGAAGATCACCAAGGGGATGGGCCGGGGCAAGGCGCCCGCCCCCGGCTCGGTCCCCGAGGTCGGCGAGCGGGTCTGCTACACCACGCTGACCGACGACTTCCAGGGCGCCGCGACGCTGCCCGAGCCCGAGGCGACCCCGTGGACGCACGGCGGCCCGCCGCTGGAGTACGTGCCGAACGACGACGACGCCAGGGAGGCGTGGGAGTGAGCCCCGAGGAGGTCATCAGGAACGTCCTGGCCGACCTGCCCAAGCACCGCGGCGTGGTGGTCGACTCCCCGCCCGGCGCGGGCAAGTCGACGCTCGTCGTGCGGGCCGCGGCGCACATCGCGGCGACCGGCGAGCCGCTGATGATCGTGGCGCAGACCAACGAGCAGGTCGACGACCTGGTCACCCGCATCAGCGACAAGCACCCCGATCTGACCGTGGGGCGGCTGTCGGCCGGCGGGTACGTGGCGCCGCGCCGGCTGCTGGAACTTCCCGGCGTCACCGTCGGCACCCGCATCCAGGACCTGGGCGACCCGGACATCGTCCTGGCCACCTCCGACAAATGGGCGTGGATCTCCGGGCGCACCTGGCCGTGGGCGATCGTGGACGAGGCGTACCAGATGCGCTCGGACAAGCTGCTGCGCATCGCCGGGCTGTTCGAGCGGGCGTTGTTCGTGGGCGATCCCGGCCAGCTCGACCCGTTCTCGATCGTGGAGGCCGACCGCTGGTCGGGGCTGTCATGGGATCCGCTGCAGAGCGCGGTGTCGGTCCTGCTGCGCCACAACGGCGACCTGCCGGTGCACCGGCTGCCGGTCTCGTGGCGGCTGCCGGCCTCGGCGGCGCCGGTGGTCTCGCGGGCCTTCTATCCGTTCACCGGCTTCACCTCGGGCACGGGCCCCGGTGAGCGCCGGCTGGAGCTGAGCACCGGCGGGCTCGGGACCGTGCACGACCGGGCGCTTGAGGAGGCGGCGCGCTCGGGGTGGTCGCTGCTGGAGCTGCCGGACCGGCACACGGTCCGTACCGACGGCGAGGCCGTGCGGGCGGTGGCGCTGCTGGCGGCGCGGCTGCTGCAGCGGGGCGCGGTGGCGAGCTCGGAGCAGGGCGAGCGGCCGGTGACGGCCGAGCGCATCGCGGTCGGCGCGGCCCACCGCGACCAGGTGGCGGCGATCAGGAACGCGGGGCTGCCGCCGGAGATCACCGTGGACACCGCCAACCGGCTGCAGGGCCGCGAGTACGACGTGACGATCGTGCTGCACCCGCTGTCGGGGCGGCGTGACGCGACCGCCTTCCACCTGGAGTCGGGACGGCTGTGCGTACTGGCCTCACGGCATCGGCACGCGTGCGTGGTGGTGGCGCGGGCGGGCATCGCCGAACTCCTGGACGCCCACCCGTCGGCCGAGCCGGTGCAGCTGGGCGTGCCGGTGAAGTTCCCCGACGGGTGGGAGGCCAACCAGTCGGTGCTGGAGCATCTGGCCGCGCACCGGGTCAGGGCCTGACGGCGTTCTCAGATCCGGCGGCGCCACACGTCGATGACCATGACCGGGCTCATGCCGGCCGAGGTGTAGAGACCGAGCGCCGGGGTGGTGTTGTTGGAGTCGACGTGCAGGATGGTGCCCTTCCTGCCCCGGGCGGCGTCGGCGGCGAACGCCTGGAGCAGCAGGTGGCGGCCCAGGCCGCGGCCCCGGTAGGCGGGCAGGGTGGCGAGCGTGCCGACGTAGCCGCAGTCCTCGTCGGGGACGAAGGCGTTGTTGGCGTGGAGCATGGCGGCGGGCTCGCCGTCCATCCTGGCCACGATGAGCTGTGACCAGTCGTTGACGCTCTGGGCCTCGCGCCGCTGGTACCAGGCGTCGTAGCCGACCTTGATGAAGCCGAAGTGGTCGGCGAAGCCTTCCTGGTGGACGAGGTGGGCCTGGCGGCGTACCTCCTCGTCCTCGCCGGTGTGCAGGGTGAGGCCGGGCAGCGGTTCCGGGGCCGCGGGCGGGGCGGTGAAGTCGACGCGCATGCGGTGGAAGCTGGTGGCGGGTTGGAAGCCCTTCGCGCCGGCCTCGGCCCGCTTGGCCTCGTCGGCGCGGTAGACGCCGATGTCGACAGTGGCGCCGCCGTGGCCGAGCTCGGCGGCGATCTCCTTGGCCCTGCCGAGCACCAGCGCCCACAGGCCCGCGGACAGGCCTTCGGTGCCTGGCCGTACCAGGACCTCCACGTCGACGTTGTCGCTGTCGCCCTTGCGGCAGGCCCAGGCCCAGCCGACCGGGCGCCCATCGGAGTCCTCCGCCAGCCAGCCGTCGGTGTCGCGGTCGAACTCGGGCTCGACCAGCTCGTCGGCGATGTCGTCGAGCGTGGTGTCGACGCGGCCGAGCACCGCCAGGTCGCAGGCGGAGACGAGGTCGTGGATGGCGGCGGCGTCCTCGATCTGCGGGCGCCGGATCCGATGGGTGTTCATGCAGGATATTGTCCCGATCTATCGGGTTTTCCGCCTCCGATTTTTCCCTCGTCGTAGGCTGGGGGCGTGCTCGACAAGACCCCGCTGCGCGTCGAGGTCGCCACTCCCGCGCCGGGCACCGTCAGGCTCTCACTGACCGGCGACCTCGCCTTCGACACTGCGGCAAAACTCTCCGGGCTGGTGTTCGAGCCCGGCTACCACCGTCTCGACCTGGACCTGGCCGGGATCTCCTTCATCGACTCCTCCGGCCTGGCCGCGCTCGTCCGGCTCCACCAGCAGGCCGAGTCGGAGGGCGCGGCGCTGCGGCTGGTCGCGGTCAGCCCGCACCTGCGCCGGCTGCTCAAGGTGACCGCGCTCGACCAGCTGTTCAGGCTCCCTTGAGCGACTCCTCGGGCTCCTGCGCGGGCTCGGGCGCGCCGCCGCGCAGCGGGATCTCCTTGATGAACAGCGCCAGCAGCGGTACGACGACCGCGAACGGGATGGCCCACCAGAAGATGTTGGAGGTGGCCCCGGCCAGCGACTCCAGCACTCCGGCGCGCTGAGCCGGCGCCATGGCGGCCAGCGTCGCCGGGTCCAGGCGGCCCCCGCCACCCGCCAGGCGCGCGCCCTCCTCCGCCCCGAGGCGCTCGGTCATCCCGGACAGCAGGTGGTTGTTGAAGATCGCGCCGAACACCGAGACGCCGAACGAGCCGCCGATGGAGCGGAAGAACGTCGAGGTGCTGGAGGCGACGCCGAGGTCGCGCTGCTCGACGCTGTTCTGGGCGATGAGCATCGTGGTCTGCATGAGGAAGCCCATGCCGACACCGAGCACGCCGATGAACAGGCCGGTCTGCCATTCCGGGGTGAGCACGCCCATGAGCGAGAGCAGCCACATGCCCAGCGCCATGCCGGCGCCGCCGAGGATCGGGTAGAGCTTGTACTTGCCGGTGGCGGTGATGGCCTTGCCCACGAAGATCGAGACGACCATCGCGGCGCCCATCATCGGCAGCAGGAGCAGGCCGGAGTTGGTGGCCGAGGCGCCCTGGACGGTCTGCTGGTAGAGCGGCAGGAAGTTGATCGCGCCGAACATCGCGAAGCCCAGCAGGAAGCCGATGGCCGAGATCAGCGTGAAGTTGCGGTTGCGGAAGAGCTGCAGCGGCATGATCGGCTCGGCGGCGCGGCGCTCGATCGGGATGAACGCGGCCAGCGTCACGACGGCCAGCGCGCCCAGGCCGAGGATCTGCGGGGAGTTCCAGGCGTACTGGCCGCCGCCCCAGGCGGTGACGAGCACCATCGCGGTGATGCTGATCGACAGCAGGATCGCGCCCAGCCAGTCGATGCGCACCTGGTTGACGTGCTTGGGGAGCTTGAGCTTGACCGCGAGCCAGGCGAGGGCGAGGCCGCCGACGGGCAGGTTCACGTAGAAGGCCCAGCGCCAGTCGAGGTGGTCGGTGATGAAGCCGCCGACCAGCGGGCCGGCGATCATCGCCAGTGACATGACGCCCGCGGTGATGCCCTGGTACTGGCCGCGCTCGCGGGGCGGGACGAGATCGCCGATGATGGCCATGACGTTGACCATGAGGCCGCCGGCGCCCAGGCCCTGGATCGCGCGGAAGGCGATGAGCTCCATCATGCCGCCCTCGGGGCCGCCGAGCAGCTCCGATCCGGCCATGCCGCACAGCACCGAACCGATCATGAAGATGACGATGGAGACCATGAAGATGGTCTTGCGTCCGTACAGGTCCCCGATCTTCCCCCAGATCGGGGTGGAGACGGTGGTGCCCAGCACGTAGGCGGTGACGACCCAGGACAGATGGGTGACGCCGCCCAGCTCGCCGACGATGCGCGGCATCGCCGTACCCACGATCATGTTGTCGAGCATCGCCAGGACCATCGCGAGCATCAGGCCAGGGAGGACGACCATGACTTCGCGCCGTCTTTCCACGATTACACCCCCGGTTTTGGATCTTACTTACTTGCCGACCGGCAAGCTTAGACTAGACTACGTACCCATCCCTCGAAATAGGTGCACATTGCGGGAAGACACCCGATCGCGGATCCAGCAGATCGCCCTCAGGCTCTTCACCGAGCAGGGCTACGAGGCGACCTCCCTGCGGGAGATCGCCGAGGAGCTCGGCGTCACCAAGGCCGCGCTCTACTACCACTTCAAGACGAAGGACGACATCGTCGCGAGCCTCGCCGACGACCGTGTCGCCGAGGTCGAGGAACTGCTGGAGTGGCTGCGGGCGCAACCCCGCACGCCCGAGACCCGGCGCGAGCTCATCGTGCGCTACGCCGAGAGCCTCGACCAGCCGCGCCAGGCCGGGCTGGCGCGCTTCCTCGAACGCAACCAGACGGCCCTGCGCGACCACCCGAAGATCCTGCGGATGCGGGAGAAGATGCTGGAGGTGGTCGCCGAGCTCGTCGAGCCCGGTGACCCGCTGACCACGAGGATCAGGCGCACGCTGGCGATCTTCAGCCTGCACGCGGGCATGTGGCTGACCCAGGACGTGGACGCCGGCCCGGAGGAGCGCAGGAAGGCGACCCTGGAGGTCGCGATCAGCCTGCTGGAGTCTTAGGGACGCATAACCAGCGGGGTTTCGGGCATGGTGCGCCCATGGAGGCGACCATCGCGCTGAGACTGCCCAGGGATGCCGCGAGCGTGCCGCTCATCCGCCAGATGTTCGACGGCACCCTCCGATCGCTCGGCGTCGTCCCCCAGGTCAGGGACGACATCGAGCTCATGCTGAGCGAGGCGTGCACCAACGTCGTACGGCACGCCGCGCCGAGCGACGAGTACATGGTGACCGCCGGCGTCCACGACGACCTGTGCGTGATCAGGGTCGTGGACACCGGCGGCGGCTTCGACCCCCACCAGGTCCGCGAGCCCAAGGAGAGCGCGGAGAGCGGGCGGGGGCTGCTCATCATGCGCGCGCTGGCCGATGACGTGCGTTTCACCAACCGGCGCGAGAACGGCGCGGTCGTGTCGCTGGAGAAGCGGCTGCGTTTCGAGGCCGGCGCCGCCGGCCTGTCCCTCTGACCGTTCAGCGGGGTCTGGCCAGCACGCCGAGGACGACGAGGGTGAGCGCCGAGATGAGCAGAACGGCCAGGAAGCACAGCAGGAGGGTGATCGTCAGGGAGGCGGCCATGCCGAGCATCGTCAACATGGCACCATGCCCTGCCCGATTTAGCGCAAGATATGCGTTTATGTGGTGCGCACCACACGGCTGGGGAGAAGGTCGAGGCGGCGCAGGATGACGCCCTCGCGCAGCGCCCACGGGCAGACCTCCAGGCGCTCCACCTCGAACAGGTCCATGGTGGCGTCGGCCACGATGGCGCCCGCGGCCAGCTGCATCGCCCGGCCCTCCGAGACGCCCGGCAGCTGACGGCGGGTGGCGGCGTCCATCGTGGTGAGCTTGACCGTCCAGTCGGCCAGCGCCTCCCTGGTCAGCGAGCGCGAGACGTACGGGCCGTCGCTGGAGGGGGCGCCGCCGGCCAGCCTGGCCAGCTGCTTGAACGTCTTGGAGGTGGCCACGGCGCGGTCGGGCTGGCCGTAGCGGACGATGTCGCCGACCGTGCGGGCGATCTCGGCGCGTACGTGCCTGCGGAGCTTGCGCACCTCGGCGACGGGCGGCGGGTCGGCGGTGAACCAGTCGCGGGTCAGCCGCCCGGCGCCCAGCGGGAGCGAGACGGCCACGTCCGGCTCCTCGTCCACGCCCGCGGCCAGCTCCAGGGAGCCGCCGCCGATGTCGAAGGCGAGCAGCCGGCCCGACGACCAGCCGAACCAGCGGCGCACGGCGAGGAACGTGAGCCTCGCCTCGTCCTGGCCGGTGAGCGTCTGGATGTCGACGCCGCAGCGGGCGTCGATCTCGGAGAGCACCTGCTCGCCGTTGGCGGCGTCGCGGACGGCGGAGGTGGCGAAGGCCAGGAAGTCCTCCACGCCCTTGTCCTCGGCGATCTGGAGCGCTTCCTCGACGAAGGCGCCGAGCCGTTCGACGCCCTTGGAGGAGAGCGTGTTGCCCTTCTCCAGGTGCTCCGACAGGCGCAGCTCCTCCTTGTGGGAGTAGGCGGGGATGGGACGCGCGCCGCGGTGGGCGTCCACGACGAGGAGATGGACGGTATTGGAGCCGATGTCCAGAACGCCGAGTCGCATGGCAGGAACGCTACCGGTCCACGGGCCTTGCGGCGAAGCGGAGGGTCTGCTCGCGGGGATCGGATGATATGCGGGCATACGCGGGGGCTACCCTGCCTAGGAAACCGGGACGGGCGAAGGGGTGCAGGTGGAGTCGTGCTGCGGGCCCAGCAGGGATGCTGAGGCGGTGCCGTACCAGGTGGAGGTGACGCCCAGGCGGCAGGCGCCGCGCGGGATGGCGCGGGTGCCGGGCGGGGCGTTCCTGATGGGCGGCGACGACGCCGACGGGCGGCCGGGCGACGGCGAGGGGCCCGTGCGGGAGGTGCGGCTCGACGCCTTCCTCATCGACCCGGCGTGTGTGACCAACGCGCAGTTCGCGACGTTCGTGAAGGAGACCGGGTACGTCACCGAGGCGGAGGCCATAGGGTGGTCGTTCGTGTTCCGGCCCTTCGCCACCGGCGGGATCATGGACGCCTCGGTGCCGCAGGCGCCCTGGTGGGCGGGTGTCGAGGGGGCCGCCTGGCGGACGCCGGAGGGCCCCGGGTCGACGGTGGGCGACCGGCAGAACCATCCGGTCGTGCACGTGTCGTGGAACGACGCCCACGCCTACGCCACCTGGGCCGGCAAGCGGCTGCCGACCGAGGCCGAATGGGAGAAGGCGGCACGCGGCGGGCTGGAACGGGCGAAGTACCCGTGGGGGGACGAGCTCGCGCCCAAGGGACGCCGCCGGTGCAACATCTGGGAGGGGCCCTTCCCCAGTGCGCCCAGCAAAGGCACCGTGCCGGTGAAGTCCTTCCAGCCGAACGGTTACGGGCTCTACAACGTCTCCGGCAACGTCTGGGAGTGGACGGCCGACTGGTGGGGCACCTCATGGCGGGATTTCGCGGAAAATCCCACAGGTCCGGAGGCCGGCGACGCTAAGGTCATTCGCGGGGGTTCGTACATGTGCCACGACTCCTACTGCAACCGCTACCGGGTCGCCGCGCGCACGATGAACACGCCGGACTCCTCGACTGGGCACACCGGTTTCCGCTGTGCGGCAATACTCTGATCGCATGGCACGAACCCTGCGACTCCTGATCACCGGCGGCGGCACCGGCGGTCACACGTACCCGGCCCTCACCACCCTGGCCGCGGTGCAACGGCGGCAGTTGCCGCACGACGTGCTCTGGGTGGGCACCGCGAACGGCCTGGAGGCCAGGATCACCGCCGAGCACGGCATCCCGTTCAAGGCGATCACGACGGGCAAGCTGCGCCGCCGTCCCAACCTGCGCGAGCTGGGCACCAACATCGCCGACGTCTTCCGCATCCCCGTGGGCGTCGCGCAGGCGGTCGGGCACGCCGCCAAGTACCTGCCCGACGTGGTGCTGTCGACCGGCGGCTACGTCGCGGTGCCGATCGGGGTGGCGGCCAAGCTGATCCGCCGCCCGCTGGTCATGCACGAGCAGACGACCGTGGTGGGCCTGGCCAACCGCATCCTGTCCCGGCTGGCCACCCGCATCGCGCTGTCGCACGAGTCGTCGCTGGAGTACCTGCCCGCGTCCGCGCGTACCAAGGCGGTCGTGACCGGCAACCCGATCCGCCCCGAACTGCTGCGCGGCGACCGGGCCGCCGCCTACGACCACTTCGGGCTCACCTTCGAGGTGCCGCTCATCTACGTGACCGGCGGCGCCCAGGGCAGCAAGCAGATCAACACGCTGATCTCCGAGAGCCTGCCGGTGCTGCTGCGGCACGCGCAGATCGTGCACCAGTGCGGCCCGGCGTGGATCGAGCACATGCGGGCCGTGCCGCTGCCTCCCGGGCTGGCCGACCGCTACCACCCCGTGCCCTACGTGGGCGCGGAACTGCCCGACCTGTTCGCCGCCGCCGACGTGGTGGTGGCGCGCAGCGGCGCGGGGACGGTCTCGGAGCTGACCGCCGTGGGCAAGCCGTCGGTCCTGGTCCCGCTCATCCCGACCGGCGGCGACGAGCAGCGCAAGAACGCCTCCTACCTGGCCTCGTCCGGGGCGGCGCGGGCGCTGCTCGAGCCGCGGCCGACGGCCGAGATGCTGCTGGCGGAGCTGATGCCGATGCTGGCCGACCCGGCGCTGCGGGCGGCGATGGCGGAGGCGGCACGCAAGCTCGGCCGCGTGGACGCCGCCGACGCGCTGGCCGACGTGCTGCTGCAGGCCGCCGCGGGCTCCGGCAGGGGCTGAGCCCTCAGCCGCCCGGCCAGGTGTCGCCGGATCTGGTGTCCCTCTCGCGAGGATCGCCCGGCCCGGTGCCCAGGTGCGGGGTGTCGCCGGGGCCGATGCTTCTGGGGTCCTCCTGCCGGTCGTGCGGGTCGAGGTGGCGGAAGGCCTCGTGGGCGGAGCGCACGCTCCGCCTCAGCGCCTGCTCCAGCCGGTCCGCGTCGTCCGCCAGCCGATCGAGCTCCGGTACGGCGAAGCCGTCCGCCCCCGACTCGGCCACCAGTTCCTCGTACTCGGGCAGCCGCCCCCGCAGTTCCTCGATCTGGTGGTGGGCGTGGAAGGCCCGCTCGGCCTCGGCCACGTGGTTGGCGTAGCGTTCCAGCGCCTCCACTCGGGCCACGACGGCCGCCTCGCTGCTGTCGAGCGCTCTGGCCAGCGGCGCGGCGACCGCCTCCACCTCGGGCGCGAGACCGGTCGAGATCGTCCTGTGGTGCTGGACGCGTAAGGAGGAAAGCTTGGCCAGGAGCCGGGCGATCTCCCATTCCTCGGCCGGCAGCATGACCCCGTTGCGCACGTCGTCGAGCAGGCCCTCGGCGTTGACCCGGGAGGCGAGCACGGCCTGGATCGCCCGGCCGGCCCTGCCCAGCAGCCGCTGGGAGGACTCGTCGAGGTCGCCGAGGAGGATGAAGCGGCCTTCGTGCCTGCGGGCCTGCTCGTAGACCTCCCGCAGGGTGGCCTCGCGCTCGTCTTCCGCGGGGTCGATGTCGCGCCGGAGGATCGCGGTCATGAAGATGATCACGGTGACGACGCCGAGCAGGAACCCGAAGCCGTCGAAGCCGGAGTTGATGACGGTGATGACCAGCACGATGGAGAGCGCCGCCGCCAGGCCGAGCTGCATCTTCTGCTTGTGGGCCGGGCTCGCGTCGGTCCGTCGTGGTGGCGCCCATCCGCGGCGGATCCTGGCCAGCAGTGGCCCGTGGCGCCGTAACAGATGAGCGTGATGGTCCGGCACGTCGGGATCTACGATGACATCGGCCATCGGCTTATCTTTCCAGATGCCGGAACGCCTCGTGCGCCGAGCTGACACTGTCGCGCAGGGCCTGCTCCAGCCGGCCGGCGTCATCGGCGAGCTCGGTCAGCTCGGGCACCGCCTGCCCGTCGGCGCCCGACTCGGCCAGCAGTTCCTCGTAGCGGGGCAGCTTGGCGGTCAGCCGTTCGATCTGGCTGCGGGCGCGGAAGGCGCGCTCGGCGTCGCGCACGTGCCCGGCGTAGCGTTCCAGCGCCTCGACGCGCTCGGTCACCGCCCGCTCGCTGCCCTCCAGCACTCTGGCCAGCGGCTCGGAGACCGCGAGCACCTCCGGGGTGACGCCTTCGGACATCACCTCGCGGTGCTCCGAACGCAGCCCCGACAACTTGGCCAGCAGCCGGGCGATCTCCCACTCCTGCGCGGGCAGCATGATCGCGTTACGCGCGCCGTCCAGCAGCCCCTCGGCGTTGACCCGCGACTCGGTGACGGTGTCGATCGCGCAGTGCGCGCGCAGCATGAGCGCCCTGGCCGCCTCGTCGAGGTCCTCGCGCAGCACGAACCGGCCCTGGTACTGCCGGGCGCACTCGTAGACGTCGAGCTCGGAGTCGAGCTGCTTCTCCACCTCGGCGTCCGGGTTGGGCTTGAGCAGGGAGGCCAGGATGAGGAAGGAGACGCCGGTCATGATGAACGCGAACGTGGTGTAGTGCGCGGCGCGGAAGAAGGCCAGCGCGGCCACGGTCGCCGAGGACGCCATCGCGATCAGAATGATCTTGTAGGTGATGCGCGCCGCCACGCTGCGCCGTTTGTGCGGCGGCGCCCAGCCACCGCGCATGCGGACGAGAAGCTTGCGGTGCTGCCGTAACAGCTCCGCCGCCTGGTCGGGAACGGTTGGATCGACAACCACTTTCGCCTGACGCCCGGACACGCAAATGATCCTATGTAACGTTCTGTCCTAATGTCAGCCTTCGAGATGGCGAAACGCCTCGTGTGCGGAAGTCACGCTCCGCCGTAAGGCCCGTTCGAGGTGACCGGCGTCCTCGGCGAGCCGTTCTATCTCGGGTACGGCCAGCGCGTCCGCCCCCGACTCGGCCAGCAGTTCCTCGTAGCGGGGCAGCCTGGCCCTGAGCTCCTCGATCTGGCCGCGGGCATGGTAGGCGGCCTCGGCCTCGGCCACGTGGCCGGCGTACCCCTCCAGGGCCTCGACGCGCGCCAGGACGGCGGCCTCGCTGGAGTCGAGGGCACGTTCCAGCGGCGCGACCACCTCGGCCACCTCCGGCGCCACCCCCCGGCCGAGCAGCGCCCGGTGCTCGGTGCGCAGTGACGAGAGCTTGGCCAGCAGGCGGGCGATCTCCCACTCCTGGGCGGGCAGCATGACGGCGTTGCGGATGTCGTCGAGCAGGCCCTCGGCGTTGACGTGGGAGCGCAGGACGGTGCCGATGGCCTCTTGCGCGCGGGCCAGGATCGCCCGCGCCTCGGTGTCGAAGTCCTCGGGCAGCAGGTAGCGGCCCTCGTTCAAGCGGGCCTGCTCGAAGACGATCCGCTCGTGGACCCTGCCGTCCGGCGGGCTCTCGTTGATGGCGGCCATCCTGACCAGGACCAGCACCACGAACGCGCCCAGCACCACGAACCCCGCCGGGGCCACGCGCGACTCCAGCAGCACGGCCACCAGCGCGATCATGGGCGGCGTGGCCAGCAGCAGGAGCAGGCTCGACGGGTTTCTGCGGGGGCGGTCCCGCGCCACGGGCTCGGGCCGCCAGCCTAAGCGGATCCTGGCCAGCAGGTGAGCGTTCGCACGGAGGAGTCCGGCCGTCTCGGCGGAGACCGCTGGGTCGATGACCACACTCACAGGCTGTACCGGCAACTGGCGCCCCCAAATGCTGGTTTTGCCCGGATACTACGGCGATTTCCCGCCCTTTGGCAGGGAGCGACGCAGGCCGTTCAGTGCCAGCGCCGCCGCGACGCAGGCCAGCGGGATGGCGGGGAGCACGTAGCGGTGGTCGAAGTCGAGCGCGGCGACCGGCGCCACCAGCAGGAAGACGGGCGCCGCCCACGGCAGTAGCGCGTCACCGGCGGAGCGGGCGGCGGCCGCGGCCCGCGCGCCGTCCACGACCGCGTGGCGCGCCGGGCGGCGCAGGCGGGCCACGCCGGACAGGCCCGCCAGCAGGATCACGGCGAAGAAGGGGCCGCCGTGCAGGAGCCAGGGCCAGCGGTAGCGGGCCAGGAGGCCGGCGAAGGGTTCGACGGAGCGCTGGGCGCGGATGCCGGGGTCGTAGGCGGCGCGGGCCTGAGCGACGAGGGGGTGGTCGGGCAGGCTCCAGACGCCGGTGGGGAAGGCGCCGTCGGGTACCGAGACCCGTTTCGGGTGCGCGATCGGCGTCCGGGCGAAGGCCAGCGAGGTGTCCTTGGCGACCTCGCGGAGATAGTCGAGGGGCTGGGCGGTGATCGCGGCGACGGCGAAGCGGCGGGCCCGGTCGTTGTGGGCGAAGCGGTCGCCGAGCAGGTTCAGGGAGGCGCCGGGATCCCAGACGTACTCGGAGGCGGCGTCCAGGCGGACGGTGTTCGGGCAGAGCGGGGCCAGGTCGGCCGGCGGGCGGATCCTGGCGCAGTCGGCGAAGGTCATCGTCCTGGCCCACAGGGCCACGCCGTCGGAGCCGCTGAGGGCGAAGCGGCCGTGGTGCTGGGCGTACCAACCGGCGTACAGCACCAGGGGCACCAGGGCGACCGCGGCCATGGCTGCGGTGGTGCGCCATGGCGTCCGCCGTACGAGGAGGAAGAGCAGCGCCAGCCCGATCAGGGGGACGGCGGCCGTGCGGGTCAGCCCGGCCAGGGCGAGCATGAGGCCGGCCGCGGCGGCGGCGCCGGGCGCCACGCGCTCGCGCCACAGCAGGACGGTGATCGCGCCGATCGTCAGGAAGATCACCTGAAGGTCGGAGAGCACGGCGTGCTCCAGGCGCAGGAACCCGGTGTCGAACAGGACGGGCACGGCGGCGAGCGTCGCGGCCCAGCCGGGCAGGCCGCGGCGGCGCAGGAGCAGGTAGATCATCGTGGCGATGCCGAGGCCCATGGTGTGCTGGACGGCGGCGACCAGGTCGACGCTGTGGAAGGGGCGCAGCAACCACAGGAACCACGAGTACCCGGCCGGGTGGAAGGCACCCTGCGGGCGCATGTGGAGAGCTGTGCCGAGGTAGGTGAAGGAGTCGTACCAGTACAGCTGGGCGGTGTCGTAGGCCAGCGTGACGAGCACGCGCAGCGCCGCGGCCAGAGAGAGAACGGCCAGGAACAACCGGTGCGTCGAAGTCAGGGTGGTCACGGGCGGGTAGCCCACCGCCCCGGATGTAGCCTCGGCGTCACGCGATCTGGTTACGCGGAGGTTATGTGACAATCACCAGACTTACGGGAGTTTAAGATCGTTTGGGGGAAGAGTGCGAGTGCTGATCGCCGAGGACGAGCGCATGCTCGCCGACTCGATCGCGGAGGGGCTGCGCGCCGAGGCGCTGGCCGTGGACGTCGCCTACGACGGGGAGTCGGCGCTGGAGCGCCTGTCGGTGAACGCCTACGACGTGCTCGTCCTCGACCGTGACCTGCCGCTCGTGCACGGGGACGAGGTGTGCAAGCGGGTCGTCGCCGACGGGGCGCTGGTGCGCGTCCTCATGCTCACGGCCGCGAGCGACATCCGGGCGCGGGTGGCGGGGCTGTCGCTGGGGGCCGACGACTACCTGCCGAAGCCGTTCGCGTTCGAGGAACTGGTGGCGAGGGTGCACGCCCTGGGCCGCCGGGCCCGTCCCGCCGACCCGCCCATGCTGGACCGCGCGGGCGTGCGGCTCGACTGGGCGCACCGCCAGGTCTTCCGCGACGGACGGTACGTGCCGCTGGCGCGCAAGGAGTTCGGCGTCCTGGCCGAGCTGCTCCGGGCCAAGGGCGCCGTCGTGTCGGCCGAGGACCTGCTGGAGAAGGTGTGGGACGAGCACATCGACCCGTTCACCAACACCGTGCGGACCACGATGATGAAGCTGCGCAAGAAGCTCGGCGAGCCGCAGGTCATCGAGACCGTGCCGGGAGCGGGGTACCGCATCCCATGAGCGTGCGCCTGCGCTTCTCCCTCGCCTGCGCGGCGGTGTTCCTGGTGCTGGGCGCCGTCGTGCTGGCCGCCGTCTACTTCGTCGTGCAGCACAGCCTCGCCTACCGCACCGGCCTCATGACGCCGACCCACATCGCGGTCAACGTCCCGCAGTACGGCTACGGCGAGTACCCCCGCTTCTCCGACACCTACGAGATCGCCCGCATCCGGGCGATGCAGATCCAGGCGGTCTACCGGCGCGACACGCTCGCCAACCTCCGCCTGATCGGCCTGGCCTCCGTGGCCGCGGGGACCGGCCTGGCGTTCCTGGTCGGCTGGCGGGCCGCCTCCTGGGCGGTGCGCCCGGTGAAGGCGATGGCCGAGAACGCCCGCCGCGTCGCCCAGAGCCACGACTTCACCGAGCGCATCGGCTACGAGGGCCCGCGCGACGAGGTCGCCGAACTGGCCGGGACCTTCGACACCATGCTCGGCCGCCTGGCCCGCTCCTTCGACGGCCAGCGGCGCTTCGTCGCCAACGCCTCCCACGAGCTGCGCACCCCGCTGACCATCAACAGGACCCTCGTCGACGTGGCCGTGCGCCGTCCCGACGCCACCGAAGACGTCAAGCGGCTCGGCGAGTCGCTGCTGCTGGTCAACACCCGGCACGAGCGGCTCATCGACGGGTTGCTCGCGCTGGCCGAGGGCGAGCGGGCGCTGCTGGACCGGCGGCCGTTCGACCTGATGGACGTGGCCGAGCACGTGCTCGACCAGGTGGCCGTCGAGGCCGCCAAGGCCGAGGTGAGCATCCACCGGCTGCTGGACGCGGCGCCGACCAGCGGCGAGGCGGTGCTGGTCGAGCGGCTCGTGCAGAACCTCGTGGAGAACGCGGTCCGCCACAACCACCCGCAGGGCGAGGTGTGGGTGACGACGCGGGGCCGGGCCGAGCAGGTGGAGCTGGTGGTGGCCAACACCGGGCTGCCGGTGCCGCCGTACGAGCTGGAGGCCATCTTCGAGCCGTTCCGGCGGCTGCACGGGGACCGGCTGCGGTCCGATCGGGGCAGCGGGCTGGGACTGTCGATCGTGCGCGTGATCGCGGAGGCCCACGGGGGGACCGTCACCGCGCGGCCCCGGGAAGAGGGCGGGCTGACGATCACCGTCGAGCTGCCGCTGGACCACGCCTCCGGGTGACGCCGGGTTTTCGGATGACCGATACCCTGGCGCGATATTGGTCCATATTGGTACATATTGGGCGATTTTTCGGGAGATGCGGTGGAACTGCGGGGCAAGGTCGTACTGGTGACGGGCGCGTCGTCGGGCATCGGGGCGGAGACCGCCAGGGAGTTCGCCCGCGCCGGGGCCAGGCTGGTCCTGACCTCCAGGAACGAGGTCAAGCTCCACGCGCTGGCCACGGAGCTGGGCAAGTCACACGTCTTCCCCGCGGACCTGGGCGATCCGGCCGCCGTCACCGCCATGGCCGAGCACGTGAAGGCCACGGTCGGCGTGCCCGACGTCATCGTGAACAACGCGGGCGCCGGGCTGTGGCTGTTCGCCGACGAGACCTCGCCGGAGCAGTTCAGGGAGCTGGCCGCGGTGCCGTTCCTCGCCGCCGGCTACGTGAGCGCCGCCTTCGCCCATGACATGGTACGGCGGGGCAGCGGCCGCATCGTCGTCGTCAACTCCCCCGCCTCCCGCATCGCCTGGCCCGGCGCGTTCGGCTACACCGCGGCCCGGTGGGGACTGCGCGGCCTGGTCGCCGCCCTCCGCGCCGACCTGCACGGCACCGGGGTGGGGGTGACCGAAATCATCCCCGGCAAGGTCTCCAGCGACTACTTCGCCAACAACCCCGGCTCGGAGGAGCGCATCCCGGGCATCGCCGGCATCATCCCGACCGTCAGTCCTGAGCAGGTGGCGCGCGCCCTGGTCAACGCGGTGCGCCGGGGGCGGGGCCGTACGTCGTTGCCGGTGATGATGCGCCTCATGCTGGGGGCCGCCTGGGCCTCACCCACCCTGACCCGCCTGCTGGCGACCAAGACCGGAGCACGCCGTTAGGAGGCCTTCCGCTCTCAGGGCTTTCTCCGCGCGGATCGTCGATCTTGTCAGCGGCCGGCTCTGGAGCGGGTGACGGCGACGCCGGCCAGGCACAGGAGGCCGCCGGCGAACGTCAGCCACCCCGGCACCTCACCCAGGGCCACCCACGCCATGGCCACGACCAGCGCCGGGACCGCGTACGTGGTGGCGCCCATCTTGCCCGCCGTCGTCCTGGCGAGGGCGTAGGCCCAGGTGGTGAAGGCGACGGCGGTCGGGAAGACGCCCAGGTACACCAGGTTGAGCGTGGCCGACAGCGGGGCCCGCGCCGCCTCGGTGACCAGTTGCCCCGCGAAGGGCAGACAGGCGATCGTGCCCACGACGCACCCGTACGTCGTCACCTGGAGCGCCGAGGCGTACTTCAGCGCCGGTTTCTGCGCCATGATCGCCACCGCCCACGACACCGCGGCCAGCACGCACAGCCCGACCCCCAGCACCGACGACGCCCCGCCCTCCGACATCGACACCCCGACCACGACCGCGCCCGCGAACGACACCGCCAGCCCCGCCAGCAGCCGCCCCGGGAAGCCCTCCTTGAGCACCCACCCGCCGAGCAACGCCATCAGCACCGGCCCGATCCCCAGCACCATGGAAGCGGTACCGGCGTCGACCTGCTGCTCACCCCAGTTCAGGGCCACCATGTACACCCCGAACCACAACACCCCCGACACCACGATCCCGGGCCAGGCCTTACGCGAGGGCAGCCCTTCGCGGCGCACCAGCAGGATCACACCAAGGGCGAGCGATCCGGCCAGCAACCGTCCGAGGGCGAGCGCGCCGGGCGAATAATCCTGTACGGCGGCCCGAATCGCCACGAACGCCGACGCCCACAACACCACGGTCACCCCGACCGCCGCCAACGCCCGCCGGTCGGTCCTCACCTCAACGCTGTGCTCCATACCCCGACCCTAGGGCCACGACATTTAACCCTTCATCAAACTATCCCCACCCACCCCAGCACCCCCGACACTCTCGCGGCCCCACAACCCCACGCCGCCGCAGCCCCACGGCTCCGCGCCCGAAGCGTTGCTCCCAAGACACACGGGTCGAGGGCGGCACAGGCGGGGGTTACAGGGCGTCGGTGATCTCCTGGAGGGCGGTGGGGTCCTCGATGGTGGAGGGAGTGCGGTACGGCCGTCCGGCGGCGATGTCGCGCATGGTCGCCCGGAGGATCTTGCCCGAGCGGGTCTTCGGGAGGCGGGTGACCACCAGGGCGCGGCGGAAGGCGGCGACGGGGCCGATGCGGTCGCGGATCATGGTGACGAGTTCGCGTTCGAGATCGGCGGGGTCACGGTCGGCACCGGCCTTCAGGACGACGAACCCCATGGGCAGCTGGCCCTTCAACGGGTCGTCGACGCCGATCACCGCGCATTCGGCCACGTCGGGGTGGGCCGCGATGACTTCTTCCATGGCGCCGGTGGACAGGCGGTGCCCGGCCACGTTGATGACGTCGTCGATGCGGCCCATGACGTAGAGGTAACCGTCGGCGTCGATGTAGCCGCCGTCGCCGGTCAGGTAGTGGCCGGGGTAGCGGGTCAGGTACGACTCGGTGAAGCGCCGGTCGTCCTTGTACAGCGTCGGCAGGCAGCCGGGCGGCAACGGCAGGCGGATCGCGACGGCGCCTTCCGTGCCGGGCGGGCAGTCGGCGCCGGCGGAGTCCAGGATGCGCACGTCGTATCCGGGGACCGGCTTGGTGGGCGAGCCGGGCTTGAGGGGGAGCTGTTCGATGCCGACGCAGTTGGCGGCGATGGGCCAGCCAGTCTCGGTCTGCCACCAGTGGTCGATGACGGGGATGCCGAGCAGGCCGGTGGCCCAGTGGTAGGTGTCGGGGTCGAGGCGTTCCCCGGCCAGGAAGAGATGCCGCAGGCCGGACAGATCGGTTTTGGCGGCCTGCTCCCCCGCCGGGTCCTCCTTCTTGATGGCCCGGATCGCCGTCGGCGCCGTGAACAGCACGCGCACCCCATGCTCGGCCACCACCCGCCAGAACGCCCCGGGATCCGGGGTTCCGACCGGTTTGCCCTCGTAGAGGATGGTCGTGCAGCCGGCCAGCAGCGGCGCGTACACGATGTAGGAGTGCCCGACCACCCATCCCACGTCGGAGGCCGCCCAGAAGACCTCGCCCGGCGCGACGCCGTAGACGGCGCTCATGCTCCAGTGCAGCGCGACCGCGTGCCCGCCGTTGTCGCGCACGACGCCCTTGGGGACACCGGTGGTGCCCGAGGTGTAGAGAACGTAGAGCGGATCGGTGGCCCGCACACTGACACAACCGGTGGGCACGGCGGCGCTGACCACCTCGGCCCAGTCAAGATCACGCCCCGGTTCCAGCTCCGCGCGGCACTGCGGTCGCCGCAGGATCACACAGTGATCGGGCCGATGCTCAGCCTGATCGAGTGCGGCATCGAGCAGCGGCTTGTACTCCACCAGGCGGGACGGCTCAATCCCGCACGAGGCCGACATCACCACCTTGGGCCGCGCATGGTCGATCCGCACCGCCAGCTCAGGCGCCGCGAACCCGCCGAACACCACCGAGTGCACCGCCCCCAGCCGGGCGCAGGCCAGCATGGCGACGACGGCCTCGGGCACCATGGGCATGTAGATCACCACGGTGTCCCCGCGCCCGACCCCGAGCCCGGCCAGCATCCCCGCCGTCCGCGCCACCTCATCCAGCAGCTCAAGGTAGGTATAGGTCCGCTTGGCCCCGGTGACCGGACTGTCGTAGATGAGCGCCGCCTGCTCCCCCCGTCCGGCGGCGACGTGCCGGTCAAGCGCGTTGTGGCACGTGTTCAGCCACCCATCCCCGAACCACCGCCCATCGACATAGACCCGCGCAGGCTCCACGTCCCACTCGATCCCCCGCGCCGCCTCGGCCCAGAACCGCTCGGGCCGCTCAATGCTCCACCGATACACCTCATCGAAACCCACCCCCCGATCCCACCAGCCCCGCCACCACCCAATCAACCCTCCCGGCCGCCGTTTTGCGCTCGCGTTCCCCCCACAAGCCCTCGATCTCTTACGGCTCCGCCACCCCACCCACCCCCCGCCGCCCCCAGCCGCCCTCCACGCCTTCCACGCCCCTCGGGCGCGCACCCAAAGCACCGCAACGGCCTCGCCCCTGAGCCCCCTAAGTGGTGAGAACTGCGACAGGCGTCAGATGAGGCGGGCATGCCACACTTGATCGCCATGTACACCTTCGACGTGGTTTTACGGGGCTACAAAGCAAGCACCGTCAATGACTTGTTCACCCGGATCAACAAGACGCTGGACGGCACCGCCTCGGACGCCGAACGCGTCACCCCCGACGAGATCCGCGCCACCGAACTCCGCATCGCCCTGCGCGGCTACCACCGCCGCCAGGTGGACGAGGCCCTACGAGACGTGCTCACCCGCCTCTCCTGACAACACCGAAAGCGCGTCGCGCGTACCATGCGGCATCCCACCAACGCCCACCACGCACTGCAGGCTGGGGCCACCTGGGCCGACACCGCCCGCATCCCCGGCTCCCACCCCCGCCAGCAGCCCGTCGCGCATGGACAGGGGCCGGCTCCTTCCCGGCGTCCGTGACCTCGTCCCAGCCGGACCCGCGAATATGGGGAGGACATGGCCGTGGTCATCCGGGTAGCGTGTGGCGCCTGGGCGGCTCAGGGTGTGCTTCCTTCTCATCACTTCTTATGAACAGCGTGCCCGCTCTCCGCCCCGGGAGGCCGTGCCCGGCACGGCCTCCCGCACGCGTCTTCAGGGGGAGGCCAGGAGTGCACGCGATCGCCGAGGTACTGCTGCGCGCACGGCGGCTGGTCGCCCTCGCGCCCATGCTGGCCGACCCGCGGGCGGTGCCGCCGGTGGGCAAGCTGCGCAAGGGGATGCGGCTGGTCGCGGCGGACGTTCCCGGCGGGGTCGCGGCGCTGGAGGCCGAGCTGGTGCAGCTCGGGTTCCTGCTGTCGGGGCCGCTGCGGGACGCGCTGTGCGGGCTGGACGCGGCAGAACTGGCGAAGGTCGGCCGCAGGGTGCTGCACTGGGCGCGGAACGAGGTGGGCGCGGGTGCGGAACACATCCCGCTCTTCCGGAAATTTCCGGACAGCGTGCCTCAGGACACGCGGGACTTCTACGTGCGCCGCGTGTTCAGCCTGCTCACCCAGGCGGCCGAGCAGCCGTGCGTGCTGTGCGGAGAGCGCGGGACCGTCCATCCCGTCTCGCCGTGCGCGCACCTCGTGTGCCGCCTGTGCTGGGACGGCTCCGACTTCAGCGCCTGCCCCATCTGCCACCGGCGGATCGCGCCCGACGATCCGTTCCTGCGTCCGGCCGGATCGGCCCGTACGGCTCCGCGCACCACTCTCACCAGGCCGGTCGCGGTGCTGGGATTGTGCGAGGACCCGCAGGCCGCCGCCCGTGAGCTGACCGGTTCCCTCCTGGAACGGCGCACTCCCATGCCCCCGCACGAGCGGGCGGAGCTGCGCACCCTGCTGGAGGCGTGCTGGCCCGAGTCGGCGGCCTGGCTGCCGGAGGCGATCCCGGTCAAGGAGACCAGGGCGGTGGCCCTGGCCGTGGCCGCCCGGCACGGCGCCACCGGCCTGCTGGAGGCGCGCCTGGAGACCGCCACCGACGTGCTGCGGCTGCTGTTCGAGCTGATGGGCGGCGATCCCGGGCTGCGCATCGCGCCCGAGCGCCTGGCGCTGGGCAGGGGGATGCGGCGGGTCGTGCTGGGCTGCCTGGATCGGATGGCGGTGCCGTACCTGCTGGAGGATCTGCGGCGGCACGCCCGGCTGTGGGTGCGGATGGGCGAGGTGCTGCACCCGCACGAGCACGCGCGCAGGTTCCCGGTGGCGGCGATGGCGTTCGCGGCGCTGCGCGGGACGGCGCTCGACGGCGGGACGGCGTTCGGGCGGGCCCTGCTGGCGCGGGCGGCGGGCCACCCCGAAGCCGTGCGGGTGCGCGCGGGGCGGCTGCGGGCGACGACGTTCAACGGGCGGGTGGAGCCGGCGCTGGCGGCCAAGCGGTATGAGGAGGCGGCCGGGCTGCTCGCCGCGCGGCCGGGTGAGCTGGTGCGCCGCCTGTCGCAGATGCTGCGGCTGTCGCCGGAGACGCTGCTGGGTCCCGGGACGGTGCTTCAGGACGCGGTGCGGCGGGTGGCGCCGGGCGTGCTCGTGTCCGCGCTCGGGCAGCTGCGGGCGGCTCCGGGAGGCCGCCGGTTGTTCCTGCCGAGGGGCGGCACCGCGCGCTTCTGGACGCTGCCCGACGAGCGGCCGCCGCTGGCCGACGAGGTGGTGCTCGGCGCCGAGGACGTGCTCACGGCCGAGCTCCTGCGGCGCGCGTCCGCGCTGCCCGGGGTGCGCCGCGCGCTGCTGGACGAGACGTTGGCCGACCTGGTCGCGCCGACGTCGGAGCGCACCGCGTCCAAGGCGCTGGTACGGCTGACGCGCGGCAGCAGGCAGCCGATCCCGGACGACGCCCGGCTGCGTTTCTTCCTGCACTGGGCGGAGCCGCCGGGAACCCGCGTCGACCTCGACCTGTCGGTGGCGGTCTTCGACGAGAGCTGGCGCTTCGCCGGCCTGTGCGACTACACGAACCTGCGGCTGGGCAAGGCGCTGACGCACTCGGGCGACCTGACCTCGGCGCCGGAGCCGCTCGGCGCGTCGGAGTTCATCGACGTGGACGTGCGGGCGCTGCGCGGGCGGTACCTGGTGCCGGTCGTGTTCAGCTACAACGACGTGCCCTTCGACGAGCTGGTACGCGGCTTCGCCGGGTTCATGCGGCAGCCGGAGGAGGCGTTGTTCGACCCGCTGGCGGTGCGGCAGCGCTTCGACCTGTCCGGGCCGGCGAAGATCCTGGTCCCGCTGGTGGCCGACCTGTGGTCGCGTACCTCGGTGTGGGCGGACCTCAACCTGTCGGCCGCCGGATACGGTCATCAGGTGGCCGGCAGCGGCGACGAACTGGCGGCGCTCGGCCGGGCGCTGGGCGAGGCGTTCGAGGAGCGGGTGACCATGTGGGAGCTGGCGTGCTGGCACGCGGCTGGACGCGCCCAGGAGGTGCTGGTGCGCCGCCGCGACGGCGTGGTCGTCCGTTACGAGCGCCGCCCCGGCGAGCCGGTCGCCTCCTTCGCCGCCCGACTGTCCGCCCGCGCCGGCGCGCCCGAGGTCCGCCCGGACGGCGCCGAGCTCGCGATGCTGGTCCGCGGTGACGTCGACCTGCCCGCCGACGCCGGCGTCTACGCCCTATACCCGGACCGCTGCGGCGGACGCCGCCTGGAGGCCGCCGACCTGCTGAGCGGGCTGGCGCCGTGAACGACGACCTGATCCTGTCCGTCGTCGTGGGCTCGCGCGCCTACGGCCTGGACACCGACGCCTCCGACACCGACCGCAGGGGCGTGTTCGTGGCGCCGACGCAGGCGTTCTGGCGTCTGGACAAGCCGCCCACCCATCGGGACGGGCCGCTGCCCGAGCAGTTCTCCTGGGAGGTGGAGCGCTTCTGCCGCCTGGCCCTGGAGGCCAACCCGACCGTGCTGGAGTGCCTGTGGTCGCCGCTGGTCGAGCTGAGCACCCCGCTCGGCGAGCGGCTGCTCGGGCTGCGCCGCGCGTTCCTGTCCGAGCGTGCCCGCCAGACCTTCTGCGGGTACGCCGACGCCCAGTTCCGCCGCCTGAACCCGGCCGCGCCCAAGTGGAAGCAGGCCATGCACATGATCCGTCTCATGCGCTGCGGCCTTCATCTCGTCCGGCACGGCGACCTCGAGATCGACGCCGGCCCGGAGCGCGAGCGGCTGCTGGCCGTCAAGCGCGGTGAGGTCTCCTGGGAGGAGGTGGCCGCGTGGCGGGCGGGCCTGGCGGCCGAGCTGGAGTCCGCGGTGAGCGTCCTGCCGGCGGCTCCGGACCGCGCCGCCGTCGAGGCGTTCCTGCTGGACGTCAGAAGGACCCACCTGTGAACCTGCCCGGCTGGCTGCCCGAGATCCCGGGCGAGCAGCCGTACCCGCTGGTGTTCGCGACCGTGAGCGGCGCGCACCTGTACGGCTTCCCCTCACGCGACTCCGACGTGGACCTGCGCGGCGCGCACGTGCTGCCGCTGCGCGAGGTCGTCGGCCTGCGCACCGGCCCGGAGACGCTCGACCGCACCTGGACGCGCGAGTCGGTCGAGGTGGACCTGGTGACGCACGACCTGGCCAAGTTCTGCCGGCTGCTGCTCAACCGCAACGGCTACGTGCTGGAGCAGTTGCTGTCGCCGCTGGTCGTGGCCACCTCGCCGGCGCACGCGGAGCTGACCGCGCTCGCGCCCGGCTGCCTGACCCGCCACCACGCCCACCACTATCTCGGCTTCGCCCGTACCCAGTGGCGCCTGTTCGACAAGACCGGCGAGCTCAAGCCGCTGCTGTACACGTTCCGGGTGCTGGCGACCGGCACCCATCTGATGCGCACGGGCGAGCTGGTGGCCGACCTCACCCTGCTGTCCGGGTACGGCCCGGCGTACCTGCCGGAGCTGGTGGAGGCGAAGCGGGAGGCCGAGCACGGGGCGGCGCCGGTGATCGACGGTGTGGCGGCGGACGTGGCCCGGATGACCGCGGCCCTGCGGGAGGCCCAGGCCGCCTCCTCCCTTCCCGAGGCCGCCACCGCCCACGACGCCCTGAACGACCTGGTGATCCGCCACCGCCTCGCCTAACCGGGCCCCGGCTCGGTCGCCGCTCGCCAGAGGCGGAGGGTGAGTTCCTCCTCGGCCCGGCCGGCGTAGGTCATGGCGGCCGACCAGGCGCGGGCCAGTTCGCCGGGCGGTTCCGGCAGCGACTCGCCCGTCACGGTACGCCGGACGGCGGCGGCCTGGCGGGCCAGGCGCTCCAGGAGGGCGGCGGCGGTGGGCAGCTGATCGCGGCGCAGGCGGGCGGCGGTGGCGGCGATCGTGGCGGCCGCCGCGGGGCCCGCGGTCGCCCGTCCGCCCATGGCCATCCGGTGCAGGACGCGGTGGAGCGGGGTGAGGGGGGTGGCGCGCCCGCCGGGCTTGGGCGGGAGCGGCGGGCCCGACGGGCCGGGCAGGTCGGCGAAGGGCAGGTCGTGCCGGTCTGCGGCCAGGACGGTGACCACGCCCGGCTGGTCGGGCACGACACGGACGATGACGTCGCGCTCCTGGCGCTGGGCGAGTTTGCGGAGGTTGGCTTCGGCGTCGGGAGTGGCGCCGACGGCGGTCAGGGTGCCCGCGCCGGTGCGCAGGTCGCGGCCCGCCAGTTCGGCCCGCAGGAACATCAGGCCGTCGCGCTCGCCGCGCAGCGCCCTGGCCAGCTGGCCGGCCGGGGGTTCCGTCCACAGGAGGCCGGTCCATGCGCATTCGCCATGGATCGCGGCCTTGGTCTCCTTCGTACTGCTCAGCCTGCCGTCGGCGCTGGCGGCGGCGTTCTGCGCGAAGACGCGGCTGCGGCCCAGCCGTTCGGGCGACAGCGCCAGCCCGCCGAAACGGACCGCCCCCCGGTAGGCGGCTCCCACCCGCTCCACGCCGCCCGGCGCGACGTCGGCGACGCTGAACAACCGTCCCGCCTCGTCGGCCAGCCAGGTCACCACGCCCGCGTAGCCGGAGGCCGTGACGACGGGCTCGCTGAACAACCCCTGGAGGATCATCGGCGGCAGCGCCTCGTAGCGGCGCCTGGCGCTCTGGCCGCCCGGTCCGGTGTCCCGCCAGGCCGTGCCGAGCAGTTCGGCCAGGTCCCGCGCGTAGCCTGCCAGCTCGAACTCCGGCCGCTTGGCCCGCACGTCGTGAACGCCCTGGGCCACGGCGGTGGCCGGCCGGGCCAGGTCGTACAGGCTCGCCTCGGCACAGGCGTGGGCCGCCCGCAGCAGCCGTTCCCTGGCCGCCGCGCCCGCGTGCGCCACTCCGGCGGCGAGCACCTCGGCCCCGGCCTCCCACGCCATCGCGGCCGGTCCGCCGCCCGGCGGACGCGCTCGGCCGCGCTCCGAAGGGCTCGGCTCCGGCGGGGCGCCGGGGCGCTCGACGCCCTGGGACGGCGGAATGCCGGAGCCGGGCTCGTCGCTCTGGGACGACGAGGTGCCGGGGTCGGGCTCCTCGCTCTGTGCCGGGGACGTGCCGGCCAGGGGCAGGGCGCTGAGGACCGAGAGGGCGTGCAGGCAGCGTGGGGTGAGCAGGCAGGTGCAGGTGATCTGGGCGAGGTCGGTGAGCACGCCCGCGAGCGGCAGCCGTACCGTCTCCTGGCCGGTGCTGACGTGCAGTTCGGCGCCCTCGGGCTGCCACTGCCAGTCCTCCGCCGCGCCCGGCGCGGCGTCCAGGCGCCTGGTGACGCGGGCGGGGGCGGCGGCGAGGGCGTCGGCCAGGACCGCGGGCATCACCTGAGGCCTCATCCGCGCACCCTCTCGGCGATCCAGCCGGCCAGTTCGGACGGGGACAGCGCCGCCACCGGCATCCCGGCGGCCGCCACCTGCTCGGCGACGGCTCGGTTGTAGATGGGTTTGCCCTGGTCGTCCAGGGCGGCCAGGCCGAGGGTGTGGGCTCCGGTGCCGGCCAGCGCGCGTACCTCGGCCAGCAGGCGGCCCACCGACACCCCCTCGTCGAAGTCGCTCACCACGGCGACGATGCTGCGGCGGGGGACGGTGAGGCGTTCGCGGGTGTAGCGCAGGGCCGTGCCGATGTCGGTGCCGCCGCCCACGGACACCTCCAGCAGCAGCGACAGCGGGTCGGCCACCCGGTCGGACAGGTCCGCGACCTCGGTGGAGAACGTGATGAAGCGTACGCTCAACGCCGGAACCCCGTGCAGCACGGCGGCGGCCAGCGCGGCGTAGATGGTCGAGCGTTCCATGGAGCCCGACACGTCCACGCACAGGTGCAGGTGCCAGTCGGCGCCACGCCGGGCCCGGGTCCTGAACACCGGCCGCTCCACCACGACCTCCGGCCCGCGTTCGGTGAGCCGGGCGGTGTGGAGGTTGCGCCGCAGGGTACGGCGCAGGTCGATGGGGCCGCCCGGCCGCGAGGTGGGCCGCGGCGTGGTCAGGCCGGTGAGCGCGGGCCGCATGCGCCGGGCCAGCTTCTCGGTCAGCTCGGCCACCATCCGCGCCACCAGCGGGCGCAACCTGGCCAGCCGCGCCTCGGGAAGCGCCCCGGCCAGGGCCAGCATGCCTTCGAGCAGGCCGACGTCCGCGCTGACCCGCTCCGGGTCCAGGGCCAGGAGCGCGTCCACGCGCCCGCGCGCCGCCGCCCGTCCCACGACCTCCTCGCGTACCCGGGCCCCGAACAGCGCCTCCAGCTCCTCCACCCACTCCCGGGCGGAGGGATACGGCCGCCCGTCCCCACCCGCGCCGGCCCCCTCTCCCGTTCCCGCCCCGTACAGGTCGTCCAGCGCCCGCGCGACCGCCCTGGCCGCGGGGTCCAGCCGGTCGGCCGCACGCCCCAGCACCATCCGCCACCGGTCGGCGCGCCCGATCCGCCGCGCGTCCCCCTCCCCGTCCCGCGCGACCACCACGGGGCGCGCGCCGTCCGCGGCCTCGCCGTCCGCGCCGTCCAGGGCCGCGGGATCCAGCTCCAGTACGGCCAGCCGCCCCGCCTCGTCGGCCGCGGCCCAGGCGGCGAGTTCCCCGGCCGGGGCGTGGAGGGTCAGGTCGGCGTCCAGCCCGAGGCTGTCGAGCAGGCGCTGGCGGGAGGCGGGAGACAACGCCTCGAACCCGTCACGGAGCGCGGGCAGCCGGGCGAGGAACCCGGCGTCGTCCCAGATCTCGACCCGTTCGGCCAGCGGCGCCAGCAGCTCGGCCGACGCCTCCAGCATCGCCCCCGCCACCAGCACCACCCCGGCCACCCGCCCCGCCGCCATCACCCCGGCCCCGGCCACCCCCTCGACCGCCCCGACCGCCCCGACCGCCCCGGCCCCGGTCTCGGCGGGCGAGCGGGATGGCCGGTCAGCGGGCGGAAGGGGCGACCGGTCAGCGGGCGGGTAGGGCGCCTGGTCTACGGGCGGGCGCGGGGCCGGTGGTGGCTCAGGGGAGGCGGATTCGGCCCAGGTGGCGAGGCGTACCGACAGCGAGGCGGGGGTGTCCGCGCCCGCGACGAGCAGGGCCGCGGCGGCGGCGCCCTGGGCCAGAGGGGTGCCGTCGGCGGCCATGCGGCGCAACACCCACGTCAGGCGGCCCCGGGCGGGTGCGAGCCGGACCAGTTCGCCCAGCAGCGCCGCCTCCTCGTGACGCGTCATCCCGGACAGGCCTTCGACGGAGGCGACGGCCGCGGTCAGGACGAGTTCGGCCGCCTCCCGGCAGCCGGGCGGCGGCGTGGGGAGGGCGGCGAGGCGGCAGAGGAGGCGGTGGCAGGCCACCAGGTCAGCGGGTCCGGCCACGGGGACGAACTCCGTGCCGAGACGGCCCAGCAGCTCGGCGGTCAGCTCCGGCAGGCCGCATGCGGCGGCCTTCTCCAGGACGCCGGGGAGGCGTTCGGTCAGGGCGGCGCGGCGCAGGCGGCCCTCGGCGGCGGGGGCGAGGGTGGTGCCGTAGACGGCGGCGCGCTCCAGCGTCGCCTCTGTCAGGGGCCGCCAGCGTACGGTCCACGAACGGCCCAGGGTGTCGGCGCCGCCGACGCCGGTCATGGGGCGTTCCTCCGCGTAGCCGACGTCCAGCGCGGACAGGCGGCTGAGCGCCAGGTGGCGGCGCTGGTCGAGGGGCGAGCGGTGGGGGTCGAGGCGCAGGACGGCCTCCGGCTGCCCGGGTCCCGGCAGCCCCAGGCCGGCGACGAGCTCCTCGACGTGGGTGAGCAGGCCGGAGCGGGGGGCCGCGGGGTCGATCTGGCCGCGGCGGGCGCCGATGAGGACCCGTTCGGCGGCTCGGGCCACGGCGCGGGCGCGGCCCAGGGGTTCGCCTTGGGCCAGCGTGCTCTGGAGGGCTTCGACCAGCTCGCGGCGTCCGGGGGCGGGCAGGTCGCGGAGGGCGGCCAGGTCGCGGGCCATGCCGTACGCGGCCTTGGCGTCGGGGACGCCCGCCACGTGGCCGTCGCGCCGCAGTTCCGCGCAGATCCGGGCGATCGTCTCCGCGGCGGCCCGCTCGACGGCGGCGGGGTCGCCCTCGGCCAGGTAGACGGCCTGGCGCCATTCCGGGTCCTTGATGCCGGCGGGGTAGCCGGAGCGCGAGTCCAGCAGCTCGAAGCCGTAGGGAACGAGCGCGGTCACCACCTCCTCCCGCACGGTCTCGGGAACGGCGGCGGCGGGGGCGGTCAGCGCGGGGGCGTGGAAGGCGCCGACGACCACCGCCGCGCCCTCCGGCCCGATGTCGGCGATACGGCGCCGCATCCACGCCTCCCTCGCCAGATCCCGCTCGGAGATCGTGCCGGCGTCCTGCCGCAGGGCCCAGCCGACGGCCAGGGCGGCGCGGCGGATCCTCCCGGGTTCGGCCCCGTGGGAGGGCGTCTCCACGAGGCGGTCCCACAGCTCCTCGTGGTCGTCCACGTCCATCCGCCGCATCAGGGCGGGCACCAGCTCCCCTGCCGGGCTGTCGCCGGGCAGCTCGGTGAGCAGGTCGATGGCGTGCACCGGCACCCCGCGCCCGACCGCCCACCGCACCGCGGCCAGTTCCGGCGAGAAGTCAGCGAACGGGTAGAAACCCAGCCGTTCCCCCTCCTGCGAGGCGACGGCCAGCGCCACGGGCGCCGTGGTGGCGGGCGAGCCGAGCCAGCCCAGCCACTCCTGCAGTTCCCCGGGCAGCTCGACCAGCACCGCCCGCGGCCGCGCCGCCTCCAGCAGGTACGGCATGGCCGCCGCCAGCACCGGCGAATGGTGACGGACCCCGATCAGGTAAGGCGCCCGCCCCCCGGCCAGCTCCTCGAGTTCTTTCACGACCCACCGGACAGCGCGTCGCGCAGCTCGTACAGCCGCCGCCACAACCGCGGCCCGCTCTCGGCCCGCCGCCGCACCGTCGTGTCCCAGTACGCCAGCAGCTTGCCCTGATCGTCAGGATCGTCCTTGCGCACGACGCCCAGCAGATACCCGGGCAGCAACGAAAGCGGGTCGGGAACGGGCAGGTAGGCGGCCTGCAGTCCCATCGACCCGGCGACCGCCACCGCCTCGGCGGTGCTCATCACCGCGGCCGGCCGCTCCACCGGCCAGCCCTCCTCCGCGGTGCCGAGCCGCAGGTCGCGGAAGGTCGTCACCAGCGCCTCCATGACCGCGTCGTCGACCTCCAGCGTGGCCCCGGCGCGGGCGAGGGCGGCGGTGGCCTGGGTGCGGACGAGGGCGACCTCGTCGGCGAGGGTCCCGATGGGCGGCACGACCTCGAAGTTGAAGCGCCGCTTCAGGGCCGCGCTCATCTCGGAGACGCCCCGGTCGCGCAGGTTCGCGGTGGCGATCACGTTGAAGCCCTGGGCGGCGTACTCGGTGGCGGCGAGCTCGGGCACGGCCATGCGGCGCTCGGACAGCACCGACACCAGCGCGTCCTGCACCTCGGGCAGGCAGCGGGTGATCTCCTCGACCCTCGCCACGGCTCCCGCGCGCATCGCGGCCAGGATCGGGGAGGGCACGAGCGCCTGCCCGCTGACCCCTTCCGCCAGCAGCAGGCGGTAGTTCCAGCCGTAGCGCAGGTGTTCCTCGGTGGTGCCCGCGGTGCCCTGGACGACCCGCTCGCTGGCGCCGCTGACGGCGGCGGCCAGCAGTTCCGACAGCATCGACTTGGCGGTGCCCGGTTCGCCGACGAGCAGCAGGCCGCGTTCTCCGGCGAGCGTGACCACGGCCCGCTCGACCAGCGCCCGCTCGCCGACGAACTTGCGCGCGACCCGCCGGCCGTCGCCCATGACGAAGTCCACGACGGCCGAGGGCGTCAGCCGCCAGCCGGGCGGGCGGGGACCGGGGCGGGCGGCCAGTTGCTCCAGCTCCTCCGCGTGGCGGACCTCGGCGGGCTCGACCTGCGCCTGAAGGCTCATCGGGGGCCCTCCCCCTCGCGCACGCGCCGCCACGCCCGCTCGAACAGCTCGGGCAGCGACGTCTCCGGCAGGCGGCGGCCGAGCGTGAGCGGATACAGCGCCTCCAGCTTCCACGTCTCGGCGGGCAGATCGGGCGCCTTGCCCTTGGTCCAGCCGCCGGGCAGGAAGAACCCGCGGCCCGCGCGTTCGCGCTTGGCGGCCATGACCAGCCCGCGTTCCGACAGGACGGCGGCGGCCTTCTTGTGGCGGGCGGGCGTCCAGTCGTTCCAGGTGCGGACGTTGCGGTCGGTGGGTTCGAGGAGCGTGAGCAGTTGCAGGTAGAGCACGGCGGCGTCCTCGTCCAGGCCGAGCTCGTCGGCCGCCGCGGCGAGCACGCCCGGTGCGCTCGCTCTGGGATCGGCCTCCCAGCGGCCCGCCTCCAGCAGCAGGGCCCGTTCGGCCATCCGGGTGTAGCCGTCCGAGCGCAGCAGCGCGACGATCCGGGCCGCCGGCGTCGTGGTGTCCCAGGGCGTCTCCAGCGACAGCTGCAGCCGGGAGCGGGCGTCGCCGCCGAGAAGGGCGGGGCGGAAGAACGTCCGGCCGTGGGTGACGACGATGGTCAGGCCGTCGTCGACGGCCGCGACCTCCTCGTCCAGCTTTCCCCGGTACGGCTCGCCGGTGAAACCCTCCGCCTCCATCGGGCCGCCGCGCAGGAGCAGCCCCGGGTGGTTCAGGCGGCGCCGTACCAGGTCGAGGGCGGCCGGCAGGCCCGCGCGGGCGGGATGGCCGCCCGGCAGCGTGGCATACGCCCACGGCAGCGCCAGCACGAGGTCGGCGAGCAGGTCGTTCAGGGCGACGGGCTCGACCACCTCGTGGTAGCGGTTCCCGGCCAGCCAGGTGTCGTGGTCCCGGTTCAGCTCGGCGACCGAGGACGGGTCGGTCAGCGCGCCGAGCGCCATGACCGCGGGCAGCCGCAGCGGCAGGGTCCTGGCGGCGGTCACGGCGTCCTCCGGCACCCGCGTCCGGCGACCGAAGCGGGCGGTCCACGCGTCGGCGAGGCCGCGCGCGAGCGCCTTCTGGTCCCAGGGGTCGGCGGGGACGGCTTCGTCGAGCAGGTCACGCCGTTCTTGCCGGGTGAGCGCCTTGAGCTCGTCGCGGGCGATGACGGCCTCGGCGGGCTTCAGCCCGAGTACCTCACGGCTCTCGGCGTCGAGGAAGTCGCGGCCCCAGCTGTCCAGGCCGGGCAGCCCGGCCAGCAGCAGCGCGGCGGCGGGCCGGCCGAGACCGGTCTCGGCGCACAGGAGCTCGACGGCCTCGGGATCGTGCGCGGCGGGGCCCTGCGTCCGCAGCCGGTCGACGAAGGCGGCGAGCGTGCGCGGCGTGGCCCAGCCGGTGGGCAGCTCGGCCGAGACGTCCAGCACCTCGCCGGCGCGGGGGGCGGTGCCGTACTCGATGAACCTGCGGCGCCGCGCCTGGTAGATGCCCGAGTAGTCGGGGGTGAGGTCGAGCGTGAGGTGGGCGCCTTCGGCGGACAGGTGGCCGGTGGGGCCGGCCACGTCGGCGACGCCGCGGCGCAGGCCGGGCTCGGCCAGCCGCGAACCCGACCACAGCTCCAGCAGGGCGAGGATCGCGGCCCTGCGCGGCGCGGGCGTGGCGGGCGAGATCGCGCGCACGGCCAGGCCGCCGAGGCGGCCGATCAGGTCGGTCCAGTCCTGGAAGCTGCCGGGCATGCCGCCCTTGACCGCCTCGGGCGGGACCTCGCCGGACAGGAACGCGACCGTGAAGGCGATCTGCCGCCCGGCCTGGTAGGTGAGCATGCCCTGGGCGTTGACCAGGTCGGCCAGCGCCTTGGCGAGCTCCTCCTCGTCGAGGCCGGGGACGAGCCCGGCGGTGGCGCCCGCGCTGATGAGCAGTTCGTCGCGGCGGGTGGCCAGTTCGTTCGCCTGCCGCACCAGCCCGGCCACGCCGCGCCGCAGCCGCTCGTGCGTGACGGGTGGCGCGCCGCCGTCCATGAGCGCCCGCGCGCCGGCCTCCGTCAGATCCCGCAGTACGGCGGAGCCGCCGGGATCGCGCGGCGCCAGATGGTGCCAGAACGCCTGGAACGGCACCAGGGCGGTGCCGTCCGAACTGCCCTTGGCGGTGCTCCACCGGTCGCGGCCGGTGGTGACGTCCCAATGGAGCGTCCCGTCGGCCTCGGTGAGGACGACCGTGGTACCGGTGCCGGTGAGCAGCAGGGGCTCGGTGCGTCCGGGCAGGTCGAGCAGTCCCCAGGGCGTGGCCGTCAGCTTCGCGCTGCCGCCGCGGCCGTCGGCGCGCGCGTAGGTGTAGTGGCCGCCCGCCGAGTGGACGCGGAAGCCGATCATGCCGTCCGCGGCGCCGAGCGGCGTACGCTCCAGGCCCTCGGGCAGCGGGGCCAGCGAGCAGCCGTCCAGTTGCCACCGCGCATCGGGCGGCGGCGGCGCGTCCTCCAGGAACGCCGGCAGGCTGGCCCGCCCGAGCTGTCCCGCGGCCGGGTCGAGCTCGCGCAGCACCGGCCGCCACGCGTCGGGCTGGATCCAGAACGTGGCGCCGTCGGAGAACATGCGGCCGGTCTCGTCGAGTTCGGGCCGCCGGTCGCCGGGGTGCAGGGCCTTGCGGCCGGTGACGCGCCCGCCCGAGGGAGTGAGGAAGGCGTAGCCGAGCCCGGCCCGGTGCTCGTGGAAGTAGTGCCAGCCGTCCTTCTCGTGGATCTCCGAGGGCGCCGACGACCAGTAGAACGAGCGCGACTCGTTGGTGCCCCAGGCGACGCGGAAGGCGCCGCCGGCGTAGAGGACGTCGAGGTGGGGCGTGCCGGCGGGCACCCGCAGGTCGTGCTCGGCGACCCGGCCGCCCGGTCCGAGGGCGATCGCCTTGGCGGCGGTGAAGACGGTGAGCACGGGCCAGCTCGCGCTGACGCGCGCGTCGTCGCCGAGCTCTTCCAGGGCGGCGTCGAACGCCTCCCAGCCCAGCTCGTCGTAGACGCCCGCCCGCAGCGTACGGCACAGCGGCACCGCGAAGTCGACGCCCTCGATCGCCTCGCGCAGCCCGTCGAAGGCGGCCAGCACGGGACCGGTGAGCGCGTTCTCCAGGGCGTCGAGCGCGGAGCGCGCGTCCAGCAGCCCGCCGGAAGCCGCCCGCCGGGTCCTGTCGAGCAGCCAGGCGTGGACCATCGGCCGCAGCACCGGGATCTCGATCAGTTCCTCGACCTCGCGGTGGTTGCCCACGGCCTGCTCCAGCAGGGGCGCGAAGCGCGGGTCGGCGGCGACGGCGGCCAGGTCGCGGACCCGCCCGTTCATCAGCCACCTGCCCAGGTGGACGACGGCCTCGCTGCCGGGATCGGCGACCGGGACTCCGGCGGCCAGGCACGCGTCCAGCAGATCGAGGTCGAGCATCCGGCTGCGCCAGGCCACTCCCCCGTCCAGCCGGACCGGCTCGCCCTCGGCGGCCAGCCGGCCGGCGATCCGCTCCACCAGCGCGAGCAGCGCCGGTGAGCCGGGCTCCGAGCGCCAGCCGCGCTTGAGGTGGGCCACCAGCCGCGACAGCCACGCGGCCGGGACGGTGTCGAGCGCGCCGGACTCGCGCAGCAGCTCCAGCCACCATTCGTCGACGCCGTCGGCGGTGGGGAAGACCTCCAGCAGCGCCTGCCGCGGCTGGGCGAGCAGGGTCGCGCGGTAGGCCTTCCAGAACGCGGGGCGGGCCCGCTTCACCGCCGGGGCGCCGAGCAGGGTGGCGATGAGGCGTTGGTCCTCGGCGGCGGGGTCGAGCTTGGCGGCCTTGGCCAGCTTGCGCAACTGCTTGGGCAGGTCGCTCCACGGCGGCAGGCCGCCGAGCGTGCGCCGGACCGCCAGCTCGAACAGTTCGTCGTAGGCGCGGCGCGGCTCGTAGCGTTCGGCCAGCTCGACGACGTAGGTGTTGACCGCCTTGACCGGCAGGGCCCCGGCGAAGGCGTACTCCAGGAACACCGCCCGGCGGGCCGCCTCGTCCACGGGCAGCGCGTAGGTGGCCTCTGCCTCGCGGGCCCGACCGAACATCACCGCCGCCTGTCCGCCGTGCCCGGCCGCGATGAACGTCCGCCCGGCCTGCTCCCAGAAGCTCGGCAGGTGCGTGCGCGGCAGGGTGGCGGCCAGTTCCGCGTAGGCGTCGGCGGCGGCCCCCGGACGGGCGGCGGCCAGGCGGGCGGCGCGCTCCATGCCGGAGACGGCGGCCAGCGCCGCCTTGGCGCCGCGCGGGTCGTTGACCAGGGCCCAGGCCGGGTAGCCGAGGCCGCGGCGGCGTCCGGTGGCGAGGGGCTGGCTCACGTGCGGCTCGCCGTACCCGAGGAAGGCCATGGCGCGGTCCTCGGCCGGCGCGGTCGTCTCGCCGATGAGGCGGATCACCGGGCGCTCGCCGAGCGCGGGGTGGCCGTAGGCGCGGGCCCGGACGGGCTGGCCGCCTTCGGCCCCGGCCGGGGCGAGCCCGGCGTCGAGGAGGAGGTCGTCAGTCACCGTCGGTGATCCTTCCCGCGTAGATGAGCTCGGCCATGCGCACGCCTTCCGACCAGGCGACCGGCCCGACGTCGGCGGGTTCGAGCGGGCGCTCGTCGGCGCCGACCCAGATCAGGTCTCCCGTGTACGCCTCGTAGTCGGGGCCGTCGTCGCCCAGCCAGTAGCGGGCCTGGACGGGACGGCCGGAGTCCACGACCGGGCAGACGGCATAGCCGCCGCGCACCCGGAAGCCGAACCGGGCGGCGCGGGCGGTGGCGTGGCGCAGCTCGGAGAACCGGCCGCCCGCGTAGTCGGGCACTCCGGCGCCCTTGTGGTGAACCTCGCGGGCCAGCTGCGGCACGCGCTGCGCCGCGCCCAGTTCGGCGGCGAACTCGCGCAGGTCGGCCAGATCCGCCAGCAGCACGGGGTGCGGGATCAGGATCGGCCCCGGCTCCAGCCAGGCGGTCTCGGCGTCGAGATCGACGACGCCGAGCCGGCCGTCCTCGCCGGCGTCCTTGAGCAGCCCCGGCTCGTCGTCACGCAGGACGACCAGGTCGGTGAGCGCCTCGCGCCAGGCCGGATC
>NZ_JBHYJD010000009.1:0-150042 GCF_042740555.1 Nonomuraea sp. NPDC059007
CCGCCCGCCGCGCCCGCCGCGGGGGGGGGGGGGGGCGGGGGCCCCCCCCCCCCCCCCCCCTGGGGGTCGTGGGGGGCTCGGCCCCCCACAGAGGGGAGCCCGGAGCCTATAACGCGAAGCGCCTGTTTGCGCAGGCCCATGGGTCGTGGGCGCCCCGGCCAAGGCTCGGGGGACGGGGGGCCGGGAGGCCCCCGGCAGGGGGTCGTGGGGGCTTGGCCCCCCACTGAAGGGAGCCCGGAGCCCCTTGCGCGAAGCGCCTGTTTGGGGAGGCCCTTTTGCGCGGAGCGCCCATAATGCGCCTGGTGGGATGCCGGACGGTGTCGGGGCACCGGAGCACCGTGCGGCATCCCGTCATCATCCCGGACTGCGTCCACCGGCCGAGCCGAGGCCGGTGGCCGGGGTGACGTCGAGGCGGTGCTCGCCGGCATAGACGTTCATCGACTCCCCCCGCAGGAAGCCGATCAGCGTCATCCCCTCCTCGGCCGCCAGTTCCACGGCCAGGGAGGAGGGTGCCGAGACCGCGGCCAGCACCGGTACCCCGGCCATGACCGCCTTCTGCACCAGTTCGAAGGAGGCGCGGCCGGAGACCATCAGGACGGTTTCGCGCAGCGGCAGCAGGTCGCCGCGCAGGGCCCAGCCAAGGAGTTTGTCCACGGCGTTGTGGCGGCCCACGTCCTCACGTACGCACATCGCCTCGCCGGTCGGCGTGAACAGGGCGGCCGCGTGCAACCCGCCGGTCCGCTCGAAGACGCGCTGGGCCGAGCGCAGCCGGTCCGGCAGGGCGGTGATCGTCTGGCGGCTCAGCCTGATCGGGTCTTCGCGCGGCGTCCAGCGGGCGACGGTGCGTACCGCCTCCAGCGACGCCTTCCCGCACACGCCGCAGGAGGAGGTGGTGTAGAAGTTGCGGGGTTCAGGGCGGGGTACGCCGGGCGCCAGCCGTACATCCAGGACGTTGTACGTCTGCGTCCCGTCGGCCAGCGCGCCCGCGCAGTAGCGGATGGCGGCGACGTCGGCAGCACGACCGACGGCGCCCTCACTGACCAGAAACCCGGCGGCCAGGTCGAAGTCGTCCCCGGGGGTACGCATGGTGACGGTCAGCGGGGTGCCGTCGAGGCGGATCTCCAGGGGTTCCTCGGCGGCCAGGGAGTCGAAGCGGCGGGTGGTGGTGTCGCGGACGCGCAGGATGGGGCGCTTGATCGTCACTCTAGACATAGCCGTACCCGAAGCGTCCCTTCACGCAGAGGTTGCCGTGGGTGACGGGGTTGTCGTGGGGCGACGTCACCTTGACGATCTTGTTGTCCTGGACGTGGAGGGTGAGGTTGCAGCCGACGCCGCAGTAGCTGCAGATGGTGGTGGTCTCGCTCTGGCGGTCCTCGTCCCAGGTGCCGTCGGCGCGCATGTCGAACTCGGTCTTGAACGACAGTGCCCCGGTCGGGCAGACCTCCACGCAGTTGCCGCAGTAGACGCAGGCCGAGTCGGTGAGCGCCGCGTCCCATTCGGTGGAGATGGTCGCGTCGAAGCCGCGCCCGGCCACGGAGATGGCGAAGGAGTTCTGCCACTGCTCGCCGCAGGCGTCCACGCACTTGTAGCAGAGGATGCATTTGCCGTAGTCGCGCACGTAGAGGTCGTTGTCCACCTTGGGGGGCTGTTCGACGGTGGCCGCGTCCTCGCCGAACCTGGCGGGGTCGGCCCCGTACTCGGCCATCCATTCCTTGGCCCGCGGGGTCGTGGACAGGTCGGTGGAGGAGGCCAGCAGTTCGAGGACGACCTTGCGGCTGTGGCGGGCGCGCTCGGTGCCGGTGGCGACCTTCATCCCGGCCTCGGCCTTGCGCGAGCAGGCCGGGGCCAGCGTGCGCGCGCCCTCGACCTCGACGACGCAGACGCGGCAGGCGTTCTTCGGGGTGAGGGTGTCGCCGTGGCAGAGCGTCGGGATGTCCTTTCCCGCCGTCGCGCAGGCGTCGAGGAGCGTCGCTCCTTCCGGTACGCGTACGGCTTCGCCGTCGATCTCGACGTCGATCAGCCGCCGAGGGGGCTGCAACGGGATCACTTGAAGACTCCCAACCGGTCGATGGCGGATTCGACCGCGTTCCAGGCGGTCTGGCCGAGCCCGCAGATGGAGGTGTCACGCATGGTCTGGCCGACTTCGCGCAGCAGGACCAGGTCGGAGTGGTCGACGCGGCGGGAGAGGCGGTGCAGCGCCTCCTCCTGCCGCACGGTCCCGACCCGGCACGGTACGCACTGCCCGCACGACTCGTCGCGGAAGAACTCGGCGATGCGCAGCAGGATGGCCTTGAGGTCGACGTCGTCGCCGAGTACCAGCACGACGCCGGAGCCCAGGGTGGCACCGGCCTGCCGGGTGCCCTCGAAGGTCAGCGGGATGTCCAGGTCGGTGACGAACGCCCCGGCCGCGCCGCCCAGCAGCACCGCCCTGACCGTGCCGGTGGGCACGGCCAGGTCGAGAAGCTCCCTGAGCGTGGCGCCGAAGGGCAGCTCATAGACCCCCGGTTTCGCGATATTTCCGGATACGCAGAACAACTTGGGCTCCGCCCCCCGATAAGCCGCCGGCCCCCTCTCCAGAATCGGCAGCACGTTGACCAGCGTCTCCACGTTGTTGACCACGGTCGGCTTGCCGAACAGCCCCTTCTCCACCGGGAACGGCGGCTTGCTGCGCGGCTCCCCGCGCTGCCCCTCGATGGAGTTGAAGATCGCCGTCTCCTCCCCGCAGATGTACGCCCCCGCCCCCCGCCGCAGCTCGATGTCGAAGGAGAACCCCTGGCCCAGGATGTCCGCGCCGAGCAGACCCCGGGCACGGGCCGTGGCCATGGCGTTCTCCAGCGCGTGCCGCGCCCGCGGATATTCGCCCCTGATGTACAGGTAGCCCTTGGCGCACCCGGTGGCGTAGGCGGCGATCGTCATGGCCTCGATCAGCGCGTACGGGTCGCCCTCCATGATCACGCGGTCCTTGAAGGTGCCCGGCTCGCTCTCGTCGGCGTTGCAGACCAGGTAGTGCGGATGGTCGGGCTGGCGGGCCGTGGCCTCCCACTTGCGGCCGGTCGGGAACGCGGCGCCGCCCCTGCCGACCAGCCCGGAGTCGGTGACCTCCCTGATCACCCCGGCGGGGCCGAGCCGGAAGGCCCGGCGCAGCGCCTGGTACCCGCCCTGCGCCCGGTAGTCGTCCAGGCTCAGCGGATCCACGACCCCGACCCGCCGCAGCAGCACCAACCCGTCCTGCCCGGCCTGCGGCACCGCCGCCGCCACGGGCGGCTCACCGGCCTGACCCGCGGAATAGGGAGCGTCCACCGCGGCGGAGGGCGGATCGCCCGCGGTCAACGTCAGACAGGCCGGTGCCCGCTCGCACAACCCGAGGCACGGGCTCTCCTGCCAGGATTTCCCTGGCGGTCCGAGCCGGTCGGCGACGGCCTGCCGTACCTCGGAAGAGCCCTGAGCGTGGCAGGCCAGGTCCGTGCAGACGTGCAGCACGGAGGCGGGCCGCTCGGACAGGGAGAACAGCGAGTAGAACGACGCCACCCCGAAGGCCTCGGCGGGCGGCACGGTCAGCCGGCGGCAGATGTAGTCGAGCGCGCCCTCGCTGATCCAGCCCACCCGGTCGTTGACCGCGTGCAGCGCGGGCAGCAGCAGGTCCCGCGCCGGTTCGGCGCGGGCGGCGAAGCGCAGGTCGGCGGCGGTTCTGTCGCCGCCGTCCCACGCGGTGGCGGGCGGTCCGAGCAGCGCGTCGACGGCCGCGCGCTCCTCGTCGGTGGGCTGGGCGTCGCGGAAGCGCAGGTCCATCAGCCCACCTTCACAAGCTTCTCGACGCGTACGGCTGCCGCCTTGAACTCGGCCGTCCCCGCGATGGGGCAGGTCGCCTCGATGGTGAGGGCGTTGGTGTCGACCTCGTCGGGGAAGTGCATGGTCATGAAGACCAGCCCCGGCCGCAGCGCGGGGTCGATGAAGACGGGCGCCACGACCGAGCCGCGCCTGGAGGTGATACGCACCTCCTCCCCGGCGGTGAGCCCGAGGCGCAGCGCGTCCTCCGGGCACAGTTCGATGGTCTCGCCGCGGCGCAGCGGCGAGGCGAACCCGGAGGACTGGACGCCGGTGTTGTAGGAGTCGAGCCGCCGCCCGGTGGTGAGCCGGAGCGGGTACTCCTCGTCGAGCAGGTCCACCGGCGGCGAGTGACGCAGCACGGCGAACGGCGCCGGTGTGCCGCGCTTGACAGGGTCGCTCTGCCAGAGCCGTCCGTGCAGGTAGGGCGGTTCGACGGAGTCCTCGGAGGGGCAGGGCCACTGGATGCCCTGCAGGTCGGCCAGCCGCTGGTAGGTCATGCCGGCGTGGGCGGGGGAGAGGGCGCGCAGTTCGTTCCAGACCTCTTCGGCGCCGTCGTAGTGCCAGTCGTGGCCGAGCCTGCGCGCCAGCTCGCACATGATCCAGATGTCGTCGCGGGCCTCGCCCGGCGGGTCGAGCGCCTTGCGGACGCGCTGGACGCGGCGCTCGCTGTTGGTGAACGTGCCGTCGCTCTCGCACCAGGCGGCGCTGGCGGGCAGGACGACGTCGGCCATCTGGGCGGTCTTGGTGAGGAAGATGTCCTGGACGACCAGGTGGTCGAGCATGGACAGGCGCTTGACGCAGGCCAGCGAGTCGGCCTCGGACTGGACGGGGTTCTCGCCGATGAGGTAGCAGGCGGTGACCTCGCCCTCGGCCATCGCCTCCAGCATCTGGGTGAGATTAAGACCATATTTCGGCTGAATCCCGATATTCCAGGCTGACTCGAAGCGCCGCCGTACGGCCGGGTCGAGGATGTCCTGGAAGCCGGGCAGCCGGTTGGGGATGGCGCCCATGTCGCCGCCGCCCTGCACGTTGTTCTGGCCGCGCAGGGGTGACAGGCCGGAGCCGTAGCGGCCGACGTGGCCGGTGAGCAGCGACAGGTTGATCAGCGCGCGTACGTTGTCGGTGGCGTTGTGGTGCTCGGTGATGCCGAGCGTCCAGCACAGCTGGGCGCGGTCGGCGCGGGCGTACGCGTGGGCCAGTTCCTTGATCGCCTCGGCCGGTACGCCGGTCACCTGCTCGGCGGCGGTGAGCGTCCAGGGCTCGACCGAGGCGGCGAACTCCGCGAAGCCCGCCGTCGCCCGCTCGATGAACGCCTGGTTGTGCAGGCCGGCGTGGATGATCTCGCGGGCCACGGCGTGGGCGAGGGGGATGTCGGTGCCGACGTTCAGGCCGAGCCAGCGGTCGGCCCACTGCGCGGTGCCGGTGCGCCTGGGATCGACGGCGAACATGCGGGCGCCCTTGTGGATGCCCTTGAGTACGTGGTGGAAGAAGATCGGGTGGGCGTTCCTGGCGGCCGAGCCCCACATCACGATCACGTCGGTGTCCTCGACCTCCTGGTAGGAGGAGGTGCCGCCACCGCTGCCGAACACCGCCGACAACCCCGCCACGCTGGGGGCGTGGCAGGTGCGGTTGCAGGAGTCCACGTTGTTGGTGCCCATGACCACACGGGTGAACTTCTGGCCTATGTAGTTCATCTCGTTGGTGGAGCGGGCGCACGACAACATCGCGAAGGTGTCGGGGCCGTGCCGGTCGACGGCGCGCCTGAAGCCCTCGGCGGCGCGGTCGAGCGCCTCGTCCCAGGTGGCCTCGCGCAGCACGCCGTCCTCGCGCACCAGTGGATGGGTCAGGCGGTCATAGCTCATGATCCCTCCATTCTGTATACAGCCTACGGTATGCCTGGCTAGGCCGTAGGAGCAACGTTCTCGTTCAGCAGATCGCTCACCGCGTGGATCGCACGCAGCACCGGCACCTCGGCGCCGGTCAGGTCGGCCAGCTCGACCACCGCCGCCAGCAGGACGTCCAGTTCCAGCGGCTTGCCCTTCTCCAGGTCCTGCAGCGTGGAGGTCTTGTGCTCGCCCGCCTTCTCCGCGCCGCGCAGCCGCCGTTCGATCGACACACCCGGATCGCACCCGACCCTTCCGGCCACCTCGACGGTCTCCCGCATCATGGCCATGACCAGTTCGCGGGTGCCCTGGTGGCGGGCGATTCCGGCCATGGTGGCGCGGGCCAGGGCGCTGATCGGGTTGAAGGCGATGTTGCCCATCAGCTTGATCCACACATCGCGCCGGACGTCGGCCTCGACCGGGCACTTGAGCCCGCCCTCGACCGCGGCCCGGCTGAAGGCGGCGCACCGGGCGCTCAGCTGCCCGCCCGGCTCGCCGATGGAGAACCGGGTTCCCTCCAGGTGCCGGATGACGCCCGGCGCCTCGATCTCGGTGGCGGCGTAGACGACGCAGCCGATCGCGCGCTCCAGCGGCAACGCCGCGGTGACGGCCCCGTCCGGATCGACGCTCTCGATGCGGTAGCCCCGGTAGGGACTGTTGAGCCCGTGGAAGTACCACCACGGGATGCCGTTCTGCGCGGCGATGATGCTCGTGGCCTCGTGCAGCAACGGCTTGATCATGGGGCCCGCGGCGGCGTAGCTGTTCGCCTTGAGGCCCAGGAAGACGTGGTCCACCTGGCCGACGTGGGTCGGATCGTCGGTGGCATGGGGGTGGGCGACGAAATCGCCCCGGGGGCTGAGCACCCGTACTCCCTCGCGGCGGATGGCCGCAAGGTGCTCGCCTCTCGCGATCAGATGCACCTCGACTCCCGCCCTGTGCAGGGCGGCTCCCACGTATGCGCCGATGGCGCCGGCGCCAAGAACAGCGACTTTCATGCTGCGCTCCGTTCTCGCGTCGGAATCTGCATTCGGTATACAGTATGGAAAAATGCCAGTCAAGGAGCCGCCCATGAGCACGCTGTCCTGGGAGCGGGCCCGTGCCCTCGCCGCCGCCCGCGCCCGCCCGCCCGCACCGGCCGATCTCCCCCTCGCCGAGGTGTACGGCTGCCGCCTGGCCGAACCCCTCCGCGCCCTGGTCCCGGTACCGGGCACGGACGTGTCGGCCATGGACGGCTACGCGGTCTGCGGCCCGCCGCCCTGGCGCCTGGTGGGCAGGGTGCTGGCCGGGGGAGCGGCGTACCCGTCGCTGGCCGGCGGCGAGGCCGTCGAGATCGCCACCGGAGCCCCGGTGCCCGCACGGGCGGCGGCGGTGCTGCCCTACGAGGCCGCCGACGCCGACGGCCAGTGGGTCAAGGGCCCGGCCGAGACGGGACGGCACATCAGGCGCCGGGGCGAGGACATCCCCGAGGACGCCGTGGTGCTCGGCGCCGGAACCCTGGTCACCCCGTCCGTGCTCGGGCTGGCCGCCGGGCTGGGGCACGACCGGCTGCGCGTGGTGCCCAGGCCCGCCGTGTCGGTGCTGGTGACCGGTGACGAGGTGGTCTTCGCGGGCGTGCCGGGGCTCGGCCGGGTCCGCGATGCGATCGGCCCGATGCTGCCCGGCCTGGTCGAGTGGGCGGGCGGCCGCCTGGCCGGCGTCGCCAGGCTGCCCGACGGCGAGCGGGCGCTACGCGAGGCGCTCACGAGCCAGGACGCCGACGTGGTCGTGGTCTGCGGGGCCTCGTCGAAGGGGCCCGCCGACCATCTGCGTGCTGTGCTACGAGGCGCGGAGGTGCTGGTCGACGGGGTGGCCGTGCGTCCCGGGCATCCGCAGATCCTGGCCGGGCTGGAGTCGGGGGCCATGCTCGTGGGCCTGCCCGGCAATCCCTTCGCCGCGCTCGGGGCGGCTCTCACGCTGCTGGTGCCGCTGCTCGGCGGGCCGTACCGGGGACAGATGAGCGCGCTGGCGGGGCCGGTGCGGGCGCATCCGCGCGACACCCGCCTGGTGCCGGTCCGGCGTTCGGAGAAGGGCGCGGTTCCCGTGGGGCACGACCGGCCGGGTTCGTTGTGGGGAGCGGCGCTGGCCGAGGCCCTGGCGGCGGTGCCGCCGGGGTGGTGCGGCGGGCCCGTGGAGTTGATCGAGTTGCCGTAGAGGTCTGGACAGGCCGTTCACAAGGGAGTAACCATTGGCGTCATACGGTATGCAGTATGCGGGAGACAGTCGCCGAGAAGGGTACACGATGTCGGAAACGATCTCTGGCGGTCATCTGGTAGCCAAAGCGCTCAAGGCCGAGGGCGTGGATGTGATCTACACGCTGTGCGGCGGGCACATCATCGACATCTACGACGGTTGCGTCGATGAGGGCATCGAAGTGATCGACGTTCGTCACGAGCAGGTGGCCGCGCACGCCGCTGACGGCTACGCGCGCATCACCGGCAAACCCGGCTGCGCGGTGGTCACCGCGGGACCGGGCACGACCGACGCGGTCACCGGCGTGGCCAACGCCTTCCGCGCGGAGAGCCCCATGCTTCTCATCGGCGGCCAGGGCGCGCTGAGCCAGCACAAGATGGGCTCACTCCAGGACCTGCCGCACGTGGACATGATGACGCCGATCACGAAGTTCGCCGCCACGGTGCCGAGCACCGAACGCGTGGCCGACATCGTGTCGATGGCCTTCCGCGAGTGCTACCACGGCGCCCCCGGCCCGTCGTTCCTGGAGATCCCGCGCGACGTGCTGGACGCGAAGATCCCGCTGGAGAAGGCGCGCATCCCCAAGAACTACCGGGCCTCCACCCGGCAGGCCGGCGACCCGGAGGCGATCGAACGCCTGGCCGACATGCTCGCCCACGCCGAGAAGCCGTGCATCCTGCTCGGCAGCCAGGTCTGGACCTGCCGGGCCACCGACGCGGCGATCGACTTCGTCAGAAGCCTGAACGTGCCCGCCTACATGAACGGCTCCGGCCGCGGCACGCTCCCGCCCGGCGACCCGCACCACTTCCAGCTGTCGAGAAGGTACGCCTTCACCGAGGCCGACCTCATCATCATCGTCGGCACGCCGTTCGACTTCAGGATGGGGTACGGCAAGCGCCTGTCCCCGGCCGCCACCGTGGTCCAGATCGACCTCGACTACCGCACGGTCGGCAAGAACCGCGACATCGACCTGGGCATCGTCGGCGACGCCGGGCTCATCCTGTCGGCCGCGGTCCAGGCGGCCGGCGGCCGGATCAGCGACGCCGCCGCCCGGCGCAAGGAGTGGATCGAGGAGCTGCGCGCGGTCGAGACCCAGTCCTACGACAAGCGCCTGTCCAGGCAGCTGTCGGCCAGCTCGCCCATCGACCCCTACCGCCTCGTCCACGAGATCAACGAGTTCCTGACCGAGGACACCATCTACATCGGCGACGGCGGCGACATCGTCACCTTCTCCGGCCAGGTCGTACAGCCCAAGTCGCCCGGCCACTGGATGGACCCGGGCCCGCTGGGCACCCTCGGCGTCGGCATGGCGTTCGCGATGGCCGCCAAGCAGGCCCGCCGCGACAAGGAGGTGCTCTGCCTGTTCGGCGACGGCGCCTTCTCCCTGACCGGCTGGGACTTCGAGACGATGATCCGCTTCGACCTGCCGTTCATCGGCGTCATCGGCAACAACTCCTCGATGAACCAGATCAGGTACGGCCAGGCCGCCAAGTACGGCGAGGACCGCGCCCGCGTCGGCAACACGCTGGGCGACATCCGCTACGGCGACTTCGCCAAGCTGCTCGGCGGCTACGGCGAGGAGGTCCGCGACCCGGACGAGATCGCCCCGGCCCTGCGCAGGGCCCGCGAGTCCGGCAAGCCCTCGCTGATCAACGTGTGGGTCGACCCCGAGGTCTACGCCCCCGGAACCATGAACCAGACGATGTACAAGTGAGGCTCAGATGAAGGCTCTGGAAGGCGTCCGCGTCCTCGACATGACCCACGTCCAGTCCGGCCCTTCGGCCACCCAGCTGCTCGCCTGGCTCGGCGCCGACGTGGTCAAGCTGGAGGCGCCCACGGGCGACATCACCCGTCAGCAACTGCGCGACAAACCCGGCGTCGACAGCCTCTACTTCACGATGCTCAACTGCAACAAACGCAGCATCACCCTCAACATGAAGTCCGAGCGGGGCAAGGAGCTGTTCACCGAACTGGTGAAGGGCGCCGACATCCTGGTCGAGAACTTCGGGCCCGGCGCGGTCGACCGGATGGGCTTCACCTGGGAACGCCTGAGCGAGCTCAACCCGCGCCTCATCTACGCCTCGATCAAGGGCTTCGGCGCAGGCAAGTACGCCAAGTTCAAGGCGTACGAGGTGATCGCCCAGGCCATGGGCGGCTCGATGACCACCACGGGCTTCGAGGAGGGGCCGCCGCTGGCCACGGGCGCGCAGATCGGCGACTCGGGCACCGGTGTGCACGTGGTGGCGGGCATCCTCGCCGCTCTGTACCAGCGGGAGGGCACCGGGCGGGGGCAGCGGGTGCAGGTGGCGATGCAGCACGCCGTACTGAATCTGTGCCGGGTGAAGCTGCGTGACCAGCAGCGGCTGGCGCACGGGCCGCTGCGCGAGTACCCGAACAGGAACTTCGGCGACGAGGTGCCGCGCTCGGGCAACGCCAGCGGCGGCGGCCAGCCCGGATGGGCGGTGCGCTGCGCGCCGGGCGGACCCAACGACTACATCTACGTGATCGTCCAGCCGGTCGGCTGGCGGCCGATCGCCGGCATCATCGGCCGCCCCGAGCTGGCCGACGACCCCGAGTGGGCCACCCCGGAGGCCCGGCTGGGCAAGCTCGACAAGATGTTCCAGCTCATCGAGGAGTGGACCATCCGCCACGACAAGTGGTCGGTGCTCGACCGGCTCAACGCCGAGAACGTCCCGTGCGGCCCGATCCTGTCGACCAGGGAGCTGGCGCAGGACGAGAGCCTGCGCCAGGAGGGCATCGTCGTCGCGGTGGAGCACCCGGAGCGGGGCGAGTTCGTCACCGTGGGCAGCCCGCTGCAGCTTTCCGACTCGCCGGTGGACGTGCGCACCCCGCCCCTGCTCGGCGAGCACAACCAGGAGATCTACGGTGCGCTCGGCGTGAGCGCGGGCGAGCTGGCCGAGCTGAAGACGAACGGAGTCATCTGATGTCCGCGAGGGAAGTCATCGAGAAGGCGCTGGCCGAGGGCCGCACGGCCCTGACCGCCCCCGAGGGGAGGACGATCTGCGAGGAGTACGGCATCGCCACCCCGGGCGAGGGCCTGGCCGCCACCGCCGAGGAAGCGGTCGAAATATCAGCAAAAATCGGCTTCCCCGTGGTCTTGAAGATCGTCTCGCCGGACATCCTGCACAAGACCGAGGCCGGCGGCGTGCTCGTGGGACTCAAGACCCCCGAGGAGGTCCGCGAGGGCCACCAGAAGATCGTCGCCAACGCGCTCGCCTACGACCCCGGCGCCCAGATCGACGGCGTCCAGGTCCAGCAACTGGTCGGCGGCGGCCACGAGGTCATCGTCGGCGCCGTCACCGACCCCACCTTCGGCAAGGTCGTCGCCTTCGGCCTGGGCGGAGTCCTGGTCGAAGTGCTCAAGGACGTGACCTTCCGCCTGGCCCCCGTCTCGGGTGATGATGCCCTGACGATGCTCGACGACATCAAAGCGGCGGAGGTGCTGCGTGGGGCGCGCGGTGCCGAGCCCGCCGACCGCGCCGCCCTCGCCCAGCTCATCGAGCGCGTGGGCAGGCTGGTCGACGAGCACCCCGAGATCGTGGAGATCGACCTCAACCCCGTCTTCGCCGGCGCCTCCGGGGCCGTCGCCGCCGACGTGCGCATCCTCGTCGGCGCCGCGCCCCCGCCGGTCGAACGCCTGCCGAGGGAGCGCATCCTCGACCAGATGACCCGCATCTTCAAGCCGCGCGCCATCGCCGTCATCGGCGCCTCCGCCGAACAGGGCAAGATCGGCAACTCGGTCATGCGCAACCTCATCAACGGCGGCTACCAGGGCCAGATCTTCCCGATCAACCCCAAGGCCATCGAGATCATGGGGCTGCCCGCCTACAAGAGCATCGCCGAGGTCCCCTACGACGTGGACGTCGCCGTCTTCGCCATCCCCGCCGCCTTCGTCGCCCCCGCGCTGGAGGAGGCGGGCAAGAAGGGGGTCGCGGGCGCGATCATGATCCCGTCGGGGTTCGCCGAGACCGGCAACGTCGACGGGCAGCGTGAGATCGTCGAGATCGCCCGCCGGCACGGGGTGCGGATGCTCGGGCCCAACATCTACGGCTACTACTACACGCCGGAGAACCTCTGCGCCACGTTCTGCACGCCGTACGACGTGAAGGGCAGTGTCGCGCTGACCTCGCAGAGCGGCGGCATCGGCATGGCCATCCTGGGCTTCAGCCGTACCACCAAGATGGGCGTCTCGGCGATCGTCGGCGTCGGCAACAAGGCCGACGTCGACGAGGACGACCTGCTCACCTTCTTCGAGCAGGACGACAACACCCGCGCGGTCGCCATGCACCTGGAGGACCTCAAGGACGGGCGCGGCTTCGTCGACGCCGCGCGCAGGGTCGTCAGGAACAAGCCCGTCATCGTGCTCAAAGCCGGGCGTACGGCGATGGGCGCGCGGGCGGCCGGCTCGCACACCGGAGCGCTGGCCGGCGACGACAAGGTCTACGACGACATCCTGCGCCAGGCCGGAGTCGTGCGCGCCCCCGGGCTCAACGACATGCTGGAGTACGCCAGGGCGCTGCCGCTGATGCCCGCCCCGCAGGGGGAGAACGTCGTCATCATCACCGGCGCGGGCGGATCCGGCGTGCTGCTGTCCGACGCGTGCGTGGACGCCGGGCTCACGCTCATGGACATCCCGGCCGACCTGGACGAGGCCTTCCGCGCCTTCATCCCGCCCTTCGGAGCCGCGGGCAACCCCATCGACATCACCGGCGGCGAACCGCCGTCGACCTACGAGAACACGGTCAGGCTCGGGCTGTCCGACGAGCGCGTCCACGCGCTGGTCCTCGGGTACTGGCACACGATCGTGACCCCGCCCATGGTCTTCGCCGAACTCCTCGCCCGCGTGGTGGCGGAGGAGCGGGAGAAGGGCAACGTCAAGCCGGTCGTCGCGTCCCTGGCCGGTGACACCGAAGTGGAGGAAGCCTGCGCGTACCTGTTCGACCACGGAGTCATCGCCTACCCGTACACGACTGAGAAGCCGGTGGCCGTGCTCGGCGCGAAGTATCGCTGGGCCAGAGCGGCCGGACTGCTGCGTTAAGAGCCGGACGCGGCAGGCGAGGGGGCACATCGGGGCAGCCCACAGGAACCAACCTTTCCCCCCAGGAGGTCCTTAGGTGGACACATCCAAACCATCGGCGGCCGCAGCGCCACCGGTTGAGGACGAACGCGTATGGAAAGCGGGCCGGCTGGAGCCGATGCCCATCAGAAAACTGCCCGACGCGCCCCCGTCGGTGCACATTCTCGGGCCGACCGTCTTCCTGGTCGCCCTGGGCGTGGGGATGGGCGAGTCCTACATGTGGCCCAGGCTCGTCCTGCTGTTCGGGCCGGAGATCAGGTGGTTGTTCCTGATCGGCGTCACCCTGCAGGCCGTCGTGATGCTGGAGATGGCGCGGTACGCGATGGCGACGGGGGAGAGCATCTTCTCCGGCGCCGCCCGCGTGTTCAAACCGATCATGTGGTTCTTCTTCGTGACGGCCATCGCCGTCTACATCTGGCCGGGCCACCTGTCGGCGGGCGCGGCGGCCTTCGAGGAGATCACCGGCATTCCCTGGGTGGTCACCGCGGTCATCGGGCTCATCCTGGTCGGGGTGGTCTTCTCCCTGGCCAAGGTGATCTACAACGTGCTGGAGAACCTGCTGTCGGTGCTCATCGGCGTGCTCGTGCTCAGCACCGCGGTGGTCGCGGCGATGGTCGGCTCCTGGGGTGACGTGATCTCCACGATCACCGGCATGTTCTCCTTCGGCTACCTGCCGCCCGAGGCGCTGTCGGCCGCGTGGTTCCCGGTCATCGTCGGGGCGTGCGCGTTCGCCGGGCCGTCCGGGATGCAGCAGATGTGGTACACGCTGCACCTGCGCGACTCCGGCGCCGGCATGGGCGCGCACATCCCGCGCATCCGCGGCCTGCGCCACGCCGGCGAGGAAGAGGCGATGCCGGCGCGCGGGTTCATGTTCGACACCGACGACCCCGCCGAGATGGCCAAGTGGAAGGGCTGGCGGCGCTGGGTCACCTTCGACGCGCTCCTCCTGTTCTGGGGCGTGACCATGCTGGTCACGATCTCGTTCACGGTCATCGCCCAGGCGGCCGTCCGGCAGAACCCCGGGGTGCGCGCGGTCATCTCCGGCGACGACCGCGAGGTGGCGCTGACCGCCATGTCGAACGCCGTCTCCTCGGCCGGCAGCTCGGTGCTCGGGGTGGTCTTCCTCGGCTTCATCGCGCTGATCGGCCTCAACGCCACGCTCGGGCTGTTCGACTCGTTCTCGCGCGGGCAGGCCGACATGACCTACAACTTCGTGCCCGGCGCCCGTAAGCGGAAGATGTCCCACCTGTACGCGGGCTTCCTCTGGGGCGTGATCATCTTCGGCATCCTGATCCTGCTCTTCGGCCCGGCAGACGGGCCCAGCGGGATCCTGGACACGCTGGCGTTCCTGTCGACGTTCGCCATGGGCGCCTACTGCGTGACGCTGCTGCTGGTCAACAACCGCATGCTGCCCAAACCTATCCGGCCGAAGTGGTGGACCAACGTGATCGTCGGCTTCGGCGCGGTGTTCTACCTGGGCATGCTCTTCTACAGCCTGTTCGCGTTCGGCGTGGTCGTGGACTGATGGCGATCCGGCACAGCCTCGAACCCGCCCTGCCCGGGGCGGCGATCGGAGCCGTCGCCGGCGTGGCCGCCGGGGGGCTGACCCTGCTCGCGGGGCAGCCTCTCGGACGGGCCGCGCTGTCGGCGCTCGCGCTGGCCGTACCCCTGGCGCTGTGCGGCGGCGCGTACGGCCTGCTCATCGGACGCTGGCTCTTCCGGCCCGGGGCCTTCGCGCCTGTCGCCCTGTTCTGGATGGTCGCGTTTCCGATGTCCAGACTCATCCAGGAGAGCCTGGCCGGGGTGGGGATGCGGGACGGCGTCCTGTTGTTCCTGGCCTACCAGGCGATGGTGAGCGTCGGCTTCGCCATCGGCTTCGTGTGGCTGCACGAACGCCTGACCGTGAGGAGACGATGAACCTGCCCCTGTGGGTCTGGCTCGCCACGATCGGCGGCTTCGGCCTCATCCTCGCCCTCGACTTCTACCTCGTCGCCCGAAACCCGCGCGAACCCTCCTTCAAGGAGTGCGTCGGCTGGGTCTCCTTCTACGTCTCCCTCGCCGTGCTGTTCGGCTTCGGGCTGCTGGTGTTCTCGGGTCCCGCGCACGGCGGGGAGTTCTTCGCCGGCTGGATCACCGAGTACTCCCTCAGCGTCGACAACCTCTTCGTCTTCCTGCTGATCATGAGCAGGTTCCGGGTGCCGCGGCAGTACCGGCAGAAGGTGCTGCTCATCGGCATCGTGCTGGCGCTGGTCATGCGCGGCGGCTTCATCGCGGCCGGAGCCGAGGCGGTGACCCGCTTCGACTGGCTCTTCTACGTCTTCGGCGCCTTCCTCGTCTACACCGCGTGGAAGCTGATCGGGCACGAGGAGGAGGAAGCGGAGTTCTCCGAGAACATCGCGCTGCGGACGGTACGCCGCGTGCTGCCGGCCACCGACACCTACCACGGCGCCCGCCTGACCGTGCACCACGGCCGCCGCATGGTGACCCCGATGCTCATCGTCATGGTCGCCATCGGGACCACCGACCTGTTGTTCGCCCTGGACTCCATCCCGGCCATCTTCGGCCTGACCAAGGAGCCCTACCTGGTGTTCACCGCCAACGCCTTCGCGCTCATGGGGCTGCGGCAGCTGTTCTTCCTGATCGGCGGGCTGCTGGACCGGCTCGTGTACCTGAGCAAGGGACTGTCGGTGGTGCTGGCGTTCATCGGGGTGAAGCTCATCCTGGAGGCGCTGCACCACGACGGCGTGTCCTGGGCGCCGGAGATCCCGATCCTGGTCTCTCTCGGCGTCATCCTCGGGACGCTCGCCGTCACCACGGTGCTCAGCCTGCTGAAGTCCCGTGCCGTTCGGGACAAGGAGCCGGCTGAGCGCTGACACGGCCGCGGGCGGGCACGGCCGGTCCGCCCGCGGCTTAGACGCCTTCGAGCTTCGCTACGAGCCTGGCCAGCAGGTTACTTGTCTCCATCTGATTGGCCTTGATGTCGTTGATGTCATCTCTCATGACGGCCATGGATTTCTCCATGTTGCCAACCGACCGCTGAAGGACGCCTATGTCGCCCTTCATCACGACGATGTCGCCCTTCATCACGACGATGTCGCTCTTCATGACGACGATGTCGCTCTTCATCTCGGCAATGTCGGCCTTGACGACCGTCATGTCCGCTTTCAGGTCGGAGATGTCGCTTCGCATCTCCTTGATGTCGGTTTCAACGCTGTCCATGCGTTGTTCGAGGTACGGCATGGAAACAAGGGTACCGGCGGGGCTGTCACGGTCGAGGGGATCTGTGGATATCGCGGTCGGCGGTCCACAGGCGCAGGTAGCGGTCGGCCTGCTCGGCCGAGTACTGCCTTCTGAGCGCGGCGCTCAGGCCGACGCCGAAGGAGCGTCCGTCTCCGCTCTGGCCCATGGGATCACCGCGGAGAAAGCTCATCAACGCCTTCATCGTCACGTCACCTCCTGTCCGGTGTCATCCTCTGCCCGAGGAGGGGTCTGGTAATCGGCGGGTCAGCCGGTGCGGCGGCGGCGCCGTACCGGCTTGGGGGCGGGTTCGACGGGCTGGCCGGCGCGCGACTCCAGGTAGGAGGCGCGGGTGTGCTCGGTGTGCTCGCGCATGATCCGCGCGGCGGTCGCCTCGTCGCGGGCCTCGATGGCGTCGATGAGCGCGGTGTGCTCCTCCCACGAGGTCATGCCGCGCCGCCTGGCCACGGGCGTGTGGTACCAGCGCACCCGCCTGGCCACCTGGGCGGCCAGCTCGGCCAGCACCTTGTTGCCCGACAGCGCCGTCACGAGCGCGTGGAGCTCGGAGTTGGTGGCGACCGCGCCGTCGACGTCGTCCGACCGCACCGCCGCGACGCCGCGCGCGCACAGGGCGCGCAGTTGCCGCACGCCGTCCTCGCCGGCGTTCTGCGCGGCCAGCCGCGCCGACTCGGTCTCCAGCAGCGTGCGTACGGCGAGCAGCTGGTCGGCCTCTTCGAGGGTCGGCACGTGGACGAAGGCGCCCTGGCCGGGGAAGAGGTCGACCCAGCCTTCGCCGCTGAGCTGCTGGAGCGCCTCGCGCACCGGTTGCCTGGAGACGCCGAGCAGCTCGGCCAGCTCGCTCTCGACCAGGTGCTGACCGGGCTTGAGCTGGCCGGAGACGATGAGCTCCTGGATGGCCTCGATGACGCTCTCGCGGAGCGTGGCGGGGCGGGGAATCTTGGCCGCGGTCTGACCGGCCTGATCCGACAGCAACATGTTCGCGGCTCCACTAACGGTTTGTCGTCGACTGCCTACAGCATACAGTTTGCGCTTCTCACCTTTCCGGTGAGCCTCATCACACGGGGATCGTGACCGGCCTGCCGGGCGCGCGCAACCGGCGGGCGGCCAGCGCGGGCAGCCCCGCGCACGCGGCGGCGAGCAGGAGCGCGGGCGCGGCGGACCCGGACAGCGCGAGCCAGCTCAGCGCCACCGCCACCAGCCCGGCCGCGGCCTTGGCGCTGTAGACGACGGGATGGATGGTGCCGGTGCCGGCCACGCCGAAGTAGTCGCGGACCAGGCTGGCGACCAGCGGGTAGAAGGCCCCGCCGCCCAGGCCCGCCGCCACCGCCCCCGCCCAGATCCCGAGCGAGGTGCCGGTGCTCGCGTGGGCGGCCAGCAGGAGCTGGCCCAGCGCGAGCAGGGTGAGCACGACGGCCAGCACCGCCGTACGGCCCAGCGCCTCCGAGCACCGCATGGCCAGCGCCCTGCCCGCCCCGTTGAGCCCCACCAGGATCGCCACCGCGCCCCAGGCGCCCGACGCGGCCACGATGACCACGTCGGCGATCGAGACCGCGCCCGCGCCCACCAGGATGGCCGCCAGCACCGGCAACGCCCTGGTGCGCAGCGCCTGGGCCAGCGAGAACTCGCGGAGCGCCCCGGGCGTGCGGCGCAGGACGGCGGCGTCCAGCGCGTACGAGCGGGGGTCGACGGTGTCGGGCCACCACAGGGGAGGCGGCATGCGCAGGTGGCGGGCGGCGGCGCCGATGACCAGGGCCGCGACGATCCCGGCGGCCAGGAACGCCTGGTGGAGCGTGCCGGGGAACAGGCCCGCCCACAGCAACAGCGGCAGCGCCCCGTAGCCGAAGGCGCCGGTCACCAGGCCGACGCGCAGGGCGGGCCGTTCCGGGTGCCAGGCGGCGACGGTCTCGCCGCACACGCCGTAGACGAGTCCGGCGCCCAGGCCGCCGAGTACGGCGTACACGGTGAGGAAGGGCCAGGAGCCGCCGAGGCCGAGGGCGAGGAGGCCGGCGGTGGTGAGGACGGCGCCCGCGGTGAGGGAGAGGTGGCGGCGCAGCAGGGCTCCGGCCGCCTGGCAGACGATCCACACGCCCAGCGGGATGAGCGCGGCCTGGTCGCGGGTGAGCAGGGCGGCGTAGCCGTATTGGAGGGGGGCTATGGCCGCCATCGAGGCCCAGGCGAGCCAGAACGTGCGCGGACGGTCGGCGGGTACGGGGCCGGGCAGGTACGCGCGGCCGCGCCAGTCTCGGATTGCATTCTCCATACTGTATGGAATATCCACACGATCGGATACTTGTCGAGCCTCTGGACGAGGAATATTCCATACGGTATACCGTCTACAAAGGAGGCTCGCATGGACCTGTACGAGTACCAGGCGAAGGAACTCTTCGGTCGCCACGGCATCCCGGTCCCGCTCGGCGACGTGGCCCGCACCCCCGCCGAGGCCCGCGCGATAGCAGCCGAGATCGGCGCTCCCGTCGTCATCAAGGCCCAGGTGAAGACCGGCGGCCGGGGCAAGGCGGGCGGCATCAGGGCCGCACCGGGGCCGCGGGCGGCCGAGGAGGAGGCCGAGCGCGTCCTCGGGATGGACATCAAGGGACACCTCACCCGCGCCGTGCTCGTGGAGGTGGCCACGGTGCCCTTCGAGGAGTACTACGCCGCCTTCCTCGTCGACCGGGCGGTCGGGTCGTTCCTGGCGATGGTGTCGGCGCAGGGCGGCATGGAGATCGAAGAGCTGGCGGAGCGCGACCCCGGCGCGCTGGTCAGGCTGGCGATCGACCCGGCCGTGGGCGTGGACGCCGGCGTCGCCCAGCAGCTCGTGGCCAAGGCGGGCCTGCCCGAGGCGGCCGCGGCCACGCTGCAGCGGCTCTGGGACGTCATGGTGACCGAGGACGCCCTGCTGGTCGAGGTCAACCCGCTCATCCTCACCACCGACCAGCGGATCGTGGCGCTCGACGGCAAGGTCACCCTGGACGACAACGCCGCGTTCCGGCACGAGCGCGTACCCGAGGAGCCGACCGGCGGCCTGGAGGACCGCGCCCGCGCGAAGGGGCTCAACTACGTCAAGCTGGACGGCCGCGTGGGCGTGATCGGCAACGGCGCCGGGCTGGTCATGAGCACGCTCGACGTCGTCGCCGGGGCCGGCGCCGACCCGGCGAACTTCCTCGACATCGGCGGCGGCGCCTCCGCCCAGGTCATGGCCGACGGGCTGGAGATCATCCTGTCCGACCCGGACGTGCGCTCGGTGCTGGTCAACGTCTTCGGCGGCATCACCACCTGCGACGCGGTGGCCACGGGCATCGTCACCGCGCTGGAACTGCTGGGTGAACGCGGCCGGGCCCGGCCCATCGTGGTCCGGCTGGACGGCAACAACGCCGAGGTCGGCCGGCGCATCCTCAGCGACGCCCGGCACCCGGCGGTCCGCCAGGTGCCCACCATGGACGGCGCCGCCCAGCTGGCGGCCAGACTCGCGGCAGGTGCGTGATGGCGATCTTCCTGACCAGGGACAGCCGCGTGCTCGTCCAGGGCATGACGGGCTCCGAAGGCGCCCGGCACACCTCGCGCATGCTGGCCGCGGGAACCAACGTGGTGGCCGGGGTGACGCCCGGCAAGGGCGGGCGCACGGTCGACTTCGGCGAGCGGACGGTTCCGGTCTTCGGCTCGGTCGCCGAGGCCGCGGGCGAGACCGGCGCCGACGTGTCCGTCGTCTTCGTGCCGCCGCGCTTCACCGGCGCGGCCGTGGAGGAGGCGGTCGTGGCGGCGGTGCCGCTGTGCGTGGTGATCACCGAGGGCGTGCCGGTGCACGACGCGATCAGGTTCCGCGCCCTGGCCCGCGGCGGGACGCGGATCATCGGCCCCAACTGCCCCGGCCTGATCAGCCCCGGCCAGTCGTCGGCCGGGATCATCCCCGCAGACATCACCACCGCCGGGCGCATCGGCCTGGTCTCCAAGTCGGGCACGCTCACCTACCAGCTCATGTACGAGCTGCGCGACCTGGGCTTCTCCACCGCGGTCGGGATCGGCGGCGACCCGGTCATCGGCACCACGCACATCGACTGCCTCCAGGCGTTCCAGGACGATCCGGGCACCGACGCGATCGTGATGATCGGCGAGATCGGCGGCGACGCCGAGGAGCGGGCCGCCGCCTACATCTCCGCGAACATCACCAAACCGGTCGTCGCCTACGTGGCCGGCTTCACCGCCCCGGAAGGCAAGACGATGGGCCACGCCGGCGCGATCGTCTCCGGTTCCTCGGGTACCGCGCAGGCCAAGAAGGAGGCGCTGGAGGCGGCCGGCGTGCGGGTCGGGCGTACCCCGTCGGAGACCGCGCGGCTCATGCGGTCGGCGCTGGCCATGACATGACGCGCGTCCCCTGCATGGAGGCGGTGGCCGCGGTGCTGGAGTCGGAGGGAGTGACCACCGTCTTCGGCGTGCCGGGCGCCGCCGTCCTGCCCCTGTACGCCGCGCTCCGCCACAGCTCCATCCGGCACGTCACGGTACGCCACGAGGAGAGCGGCGCCCACGCCGCCGACGGCTGGGCCAGGGCGACGGGCGACGCCGGCGTCTGCGTCGGCACCTCGGGCACCAAGATGGTCGCCGGTCTCCACGCCGCGCTGGCCGACTCCGTCCCGATGATCTGCGTCACCGGCCAGGCGGCCGGCATCGTGGAGATCGCCAGACCCGTCACCAAATGGGCCGTCCGGCTCAAGGAGCCCGCCCAGGCGCCGTGGGTCTTCCGCGAGGCGTTCAGGGTCGCCCGCTCCGGCCGGCCCGGCCCGGTCCTCATCGACCTGCCCGTCGACGTGCGGCGCGGCACCTGCCTCTACGACCGCGCGCTGGACGCGCCGCTGCCGGTCACGGTCCCGCGCCCGCTGCCGCAGGTCGTGCGCGCCGCCGTCGACCTGGTGTGTACGGCCAGGCGGCCCCTCATCCTGGCCGGAGGCGGGGTCGTCGGCGCCGGGGCCTGCGCCGAACTGCTCGAACTCGCCGAACACCTCCAGATCCCCGTCCAGGTCACGCTCATGGGCAAGGGCGCCTTCCCCGAGGACCATCCCCTGTTCGCGGGCATGGCCGGGATCCAGACGCAGACCCGCTGGGGCAACGCCGCGTTCCTGGCCAGTGACCTGGTGCTCGCCGTCGGCGCCCGCTTCGGCGAGCGGCACACCGGCGACCTGGACGTCTACCGCAAGGGCCGCCGCTTCATCCACGTCGACATCGAGCCCACCCAGTTCGGCAGGGTCTTCGAGCCGGACTTAGGGGTGTTCGGGCATGCCAGGCCCGTATTGGCTGAGATGGTGGCGGAGGCGCGCAGCCGTACGGCGGCCCTGCAACCCGGCAAATGGGTGCGCAGGGTCGGCGAACTGCGCCGCACGATGGCACGCCGCGACGACTTCGACGACGTGCCGATCAAGCCGCCCCGCGTGTTCAGGGAGATCAACGACTTCTACCCGCGCGACACCACCTTCGTCACCGTGTTCGGGCTCCACCAGATCTGGTCGGGCCAGTTCCAGACGACCTACCTGCCCCGCCGCTACCTCGTGCGCGGGCAGGCCGGGCCACCGGGATGGGAGGTGCCCGCCGCGATCGGCGTCAAATGCGCCCATCCTGAACGACAGGTCGTCGCGGTCGCCGGCGACTCCTCCTTCCCGTTCGTGATGGAGGAGGTCGTGGTCGCGGCGCGGTACCGGATCCCGTTCGTCATCGTGATGATCAACAACGAGTGCCTCGGGCTGATCGGGCAGGCGGAGCTCCCGTACGACATGAACGACGCCGTGGACCTCCACGACGGCGAAGGCGGCGTCGACCACGTCAAGGCGATGGAGTCCTTCGGCTGCCCGGCCCGCCGGGTGGAACGGCCGGGCGACATCCGGGACGCCCTGGCCTGGGCGTCCGCCGAGGCGGCGCGGAAGCGGCTGCCCGTGCTGGTGGAGGTCATGGTCGAGCGGGAGTCCAAGGCGGCCATGGGCCCCGCGCTCGACGCGATCAAGGAGTTCGAGCCCCTGCCCGAGCTCGTCACCGTCGACTGGTCGGACTAGGAGGCCAGATGCGGATCAAACCGGGCACAGCCTGGCAGGACACTTACGACAGATGCTGTACGGCGGCGCCGGAGGCGTTCCACGACGACAGGGTGCTCAACCACTGGGGCGGCTTCTGGCACCGCGACGGCCGCCCCGACACCCCGGTCTTCTCGCCGATCGACGGCACCGCCATCGCCGTCCCGCCCAGGCTGGACCGTTCGGGCGCGGGCCGCGCGGTGGCCGGCGCCGAGTCCGAGCACCGGCAGTGGCGGCACGTGCCGGTGGCCGAGCGCAAGGCCCGTGTCACGGCCGCCGTCGAGGCGATGGCCGAGCATCGCGACCTGCTCGCGATGCTGCTCGTGTGGGAGATCGGCAAGCCGTGGAAGACGGCCTGCGCCGACGTGGACCGCTGCCTGGACGGCGTGCGCTGGTACGTCGGGGAGATCGACCGCATGACCGCCGGGCGCACCCCGCTGCCCGGCCCGGTCAGCAACATCGCGAGCTGGAACTACCCGATGAGCGTGCTCATGCACGCGATGCTGGTCCAGGCGCTGGCCGGGAACGCGGTGATCGCCAAGACGCCCACCGACGGCGGTCTTGCCTGCCTCACGCTCGCCTGTGCGCTGGCCGTACGGGAGGGGCTGCCGTTCACGCTGGTCAGCGGGGGCGGGGCGGCGCTGTCGCCGGTGCTGGTGGGCGGGCGGGCACTGGGGTGCGTGTCATTCGTGGGCGGCAGGGACGCGGGGGCCCAGGTGGCGACCTCGCTGGCCGACGTCGAGCGGCGGCACGTACTGGAGCAGGAGGGTCTCAACTGCTGGGGCGTCTGGGAGTACTCGGGGTGGGAGCTGCTCACGCGGCAGATCCGCGCGTCCTTCGACTACGCCAAGCAGCGGTGCACCGCTTATCCGCGCTTCGTCGTACAGCGTGAGCTTTTTCCGGACTTCCTGGCCGCTTACCTGGAAGCGGTGGGATCGTTGCGGTTCGGGCATCCGCTGGCGGTGGAGTCGCCGGAGGACCCGTTGCCGCAGCTCGACTTCGGCCCGCTCATCAACGCGGCGAAGGCGGCCGAGTTGGCAGGTCAGGTGGACCAGGCGATCGCAAGGGGTGGCGTGCCGTTGTACCGGGCGCGGCTGTCCGACGGACACTTCCTGCCGAACCAGGATATTTCCGCTTACTTCGCGCCGACGGCGATCCTCAACCCGCCCCGCTCCTCACCCCTGCACCACGCCGAGCCGTTCGGGCCCGTCGACACCATGATGCTCGTGGACACCGAGGCCGAGCTCCTGGCCGCCATGAACGCCAGCAACGGCGCCCTGGTCGCCACCCTGTCCTGCGACGACGAGGAGACCTTCGCCCGGATCTCGCCCGAGGTGCGGGCCTTCAAGGTCGGCCACAACAAGCCGCGTTCGCGTGGGGACCGGGACGAGCTGTTCGGCGGCCTGGGGGCGTCGTGGCGCGGCGCCTTCGTCGGCGGCGACCTCCTGGTCCGGGCCGTGACCACCGGCCCGGAAGGCGAACGCCTGCCCGGCAACTTCCCCACCTACACCCTGCTCGCCAGTTGACCCCACCCCGCGCCGCTCCCGGCCGGAAACCCCGGCCGGGACGCGCACACGCGCCGACCTGCGACGCGTGGGCCCGGACGTGCGCGTTCTGGCGACGCACGGTCAGCGAGGTGGCCCTGCAAGGACGTGGATAGCGGGAGCGTGGGCGGTTGGGGCGCGGGAGTGGATGGCGTGGCTGGTCAGAAGGCGCCGAAACGGCTGGCCACGACCAGGAGCAGGAACGTCAGCATGGCCACCCGCAGCAGCTTGCCGCCGGTGCCGAGCGACGGCCACGACAGGTACGCCAGAAGTCCCACGAAGGCGACCACCGGCAGCACCGCCACCCCGCCCAGCCAGTTCTGCACGGCGAACCCCGCCAGCAGCAACACGACCATGACCACCGGCGTGATCCAGCGCGGAACCTGCGTGAACAGATAGGCCATGGGAGTGGCGCTGCGTTGCTCCACGGCCTTGCGCAGGCCGGTCGCGCCGGGCGTGAAAAACCGCTCACCGGGCGGCAGCGGGCGCTTGGCCTTGGCCGCCGCCCTGGGCTGGGCCAGCGGATGCCTGCGGTCATTGTCTTGGGCCACGGCCCGAGCCTAACCCTCCAACCCCCAACCCCGCCCCCACCAACCCCAACTCCCCGAACCCCGTCGCCCCGGTTCCTGACGCCCTGGATCTCGCCTCCCCTCCGGCCGTCCCGGCCGGCTCCGAGGCGGGCGGCAAGCTCGCAGGGGGTGACCGGGTCGCGCGTGACAGGAGCCAGTGGGGTCCCTAGGATGGACGGCACGGCGACTCCCAGCGCCGCACCTCCTGAAAGCGAGCATCCACGCTGCCCGCCGAGCACCACGGAGGCAAAGGGGACGCAGGCGCCTCGGGGGGAACGAATCTTCGGCATAGCCCAGAGCATCGCGGCGGCCGGGGTCGGCGGGCGTGGACCGGGCCCCTGCGCGACCGCGGACACGGACACCGGTTATGACCGACAAGAAGCAGCTCAAGGCCCGCATCCGGGCACGCATGGCGAAGACCGGCGAGAGCTACACCACCGCCAGACGGCACACGCTCGGCGCTCAGGGGACGCCCGACGACCACGGGTGGGAGTTCAGGGGCGGGCAGCATCCCAGCACGGCGGTCGTGTCGCGGCTCACGGGGGTTCCCGAGCCGCTGGTGCTCCTGGCCGGTGGCGGGATCGGGGCCGGATACATCCTCTGGGAGTTCAAGCGGCACAACAGCGCCGCCCTGGTCATGGCCTTCCTCAACCAGTGGCAGTACTACGACCGCTGGATGACCAAGACGCTCGACCGGCTCGGCGTGCCGTACACGCACCACACGACGGGCGGCGCCAAGGGGGCGGCGCGGCGGATGGCGGAGGAGCTCGACGCGGGGCGGCCGTGCGTGGTGCTGCCCGACCGCTATCACATCGGCTACTGGCGGCTGCCGAAGGAGCTCGACGGGTACGGCGGGCACCCCGTCATCGCCTACCGCAGGGATGGCGGGTACGTGCATGTCGACGACCGGGGCAGCGGGCCGATCCTGGTGCCGGAGGAGCGGATGGAGGCGGCCAGGGGGCGGGTCACCTCGTACAAGAACAGTCTGTATGTGCTGGGAGAGCCGCCTGCCCAGGTCGACGTGGCGGGGGCGGTGCTCGAGGGGCTCAGGGACTGCGTGGAGCACCTGTCGTCGGCGTCCGACTCGTTCTCGCTGCCGGCCTGGCGCAAGTGGAGCCGCCTGCTCACCGACGAGCGCAACGCCAAGGGGTGGCCGAAGGTGTTCGGGGACGGCACGCGGCTTGCGGGGGCGCTGCTGTCGATCTGGGAGTGCGTCGAGCCGGTGGGCATCGACGGCGGGAACCTGCGCGACCTGTTCGCCGACGGGCTCGACGCGGCGGCCGGGCTGCTCCAGAGGGAGGAACTGGGGGAGTCGGCGGCCGAGTTCCGGCGGATTCATGGGATGTGGCATGAGATGGCGGAGACGGCGGTGCCGTATGAGGAGTTCGGGCGGATCCGGGAGCTGACGGTGGCGGTCCGTGAGGCGGTGCTGTCGGACGGCGCGGCCCGCGAGGAGGACGCGGAGGAGCTGTGGCGGCTGCGGGCGGAAGCCGATCGCGCGCCGAGAAAGGTGGATTTCTCCGCAATCGCCGAACGGGTGAGCGCGATCCATGCGGCGGAGTCCGCCGCGATCGCGCGGCTGCGGGAGATCGTCTGACATTCTAAGAAGGTGCTCGCCGTCATTCGCTACATGGTTCCGGAAGCTCAGTCCCAAGAGTTCCTCAAGCAAGGTCAGAACATCGTCGACACCCTGCGCGCCCAGCCGGGATTCCTCCGCGGGAGGCTGGCGCGTTCCGTCGACGAGCCGAACCTGTGGGCGCTGGTGAGCGAATGGGAGGGCGCGGGCTACTACCGCCGCGCCCTTTCGGCCGCGAAGATGGCGATGTATCCGTTGATGATTCTCATGGTCAACGAGCCGAGTGCCTTCGAGGACATCTACGTATCCGGACAAGAGGAATAGTCGCGCGCGAGGGCGACCGGACGTCCCCTAAGCTGGGACCTCATCCGTTTCCCCTCGCCGACCTCCAGCCGGAAAGAGACCCATCCTCATGGCACGCCGTACAGACGTCATGGACACCATCGTCAGCCTCGCCAAGCGCCGCGGGCTCGTCTACCCGTCGAGCGAGATCTACGGAGGCCTCCGTGCGTCATGGGACTACGGTCCGCTGGGCGTGGAGCTGAAGAACAACGTCAAGCGGCAGTGGTGGCAGTCCATGGTGCAGGCCCGCGACGACGTGGTGGGCCTCGACTCGTGCGTCATCCTGGCCCGCGAGGTGTGGCAGGCCTCCGGCCACGTGGAGACGTTCACCGACCCGCTGACCGAGTGCCAGTCGTGCCACAAGCGGTTCCGGGCCGACCACCTCGTCGAGTCGTACGAGGAGAAGAACGGCAAGGCCCCCGAGAACGGCCTGGCCGACATCACCTGCCCCAACTGCGGCAACAAGGGCGCCTTCACCGAGCCGCGGCAGTTCAGCGGCCTGCTGAAGACCTATCTCGGCCCGGTCGAGGACGAGTCCGGCCTGGCCTTCCTGCGCCCCGAGACCGCGCAGGGCATCTTCATCAACTACCTCAACGTGCAGCAGTCGGCGCGCAAGAAGATCCCGTTCGGCATCGGCCAGATCGGCAAGTCGTTCCGCAACGAGATCACGCCGGGCAACTTCATCTTCCGCACCCGCGAGTTCGAGCAGATGGAGATGGAGTTCTTCGTCAAGCCCGGCAGCGACGAGGAGTGGCACCAGTACTGGATCGACGAGCGCTACCGCTGGTACTCCGACCTGGGCATCAACAAGGACAACCTGCGCCTGTACGAGCACCCCAAGGACAAGCTGTCCCACTACTCCAAGCGCACCGTCGACATCGAGTACCGTTTCAACTTCACCGGCTCCGAGTGGGGTGAGCTCGAAGGCGTCGCCAACCGCACCGACTTCGACCTCACCGCCCACGGCAAGGCCTCCGGCGTCGACCTGTCCTTCTTCGAGCAGGACACCGGCGAGCGCTACGTGCCCTACGTCATCGAGCCCGCGGCCGGTGTCGACCGGGCCACGCTGACGTTCCTGCTCGACGCCTACACCGAGGACGAGGCGCCCAACGCCAAGGGCGTCATGGAGAAGCGCACGGTCATGCGCCTCGACCACCGCCTCGCGCCGGTCAAGGCCGCGGTGCTGCCGCTGTCGCGCAACGCCGACCTGTCGCCGAAGGCCCGCGACCTCGCCGCCCAGCTGCGCCGCCGCTGGAACGTCGAGTTCGACGACGCCGGGGCGATCGGCCGCCGCTACCGCCGCCAGGACGAGATCGGCACGCCGTTCTGCATCACGGTCGACTTCGACACCCTGGAGGACCAGGCGGTGACGATCCGCGAGCGCGACTCGATGGCGCAGCAGCGCATCGCGCTCGACCAGGTCGACTCCTACCTCCGCCAGCACCTCAACGACTGAGGTCCCGCCAGACATACGAGGGCGTCCGGCTTCCCGCCGGGCGCCCTCCCGCGCTTTCTCCGGTCCGGCGCACGCCCTCCCGATGCGGTGCTTTTTCGGTACGGCGGGCCGCGGCGTCAGAGCCCTCGTGGTCCGGGTGGTCAGGGGCTCGCGGGTCCGGGTCACGGGCTGCCGGGGTTTGGGGCGGTCAGGGGCTCGCGGGGTCTGGAGTCACGGGCTGCCGGGGTTTTGCGGTGGTCAGGGGCTCGCGAGGTCTGAGGTCATGGACTGCCGGGGTCCGGGGCTCGCGGGGGCGATCAGGGTGCGGGCCGGGTCCCAGGTGGTGTGCCGCAGGAGGCGGGAGCGCATGCCCGCCCACCCGGCCGGCCCGGCGATCACCACCCACGCGTCCGGCTCACCCGAGGCGAACCGGCGGGCCTGCCGCAGCCACGAGGCGGCCTCCTCCGGCCAGCTCACGACCTCGCCCACCACCCCGCCCCCGGCCTCCCACTCCCGGACGAACCGTTCGGCCGCCGCCACGGACCCGGGGTCGCGGCCGTGCCCCACGGTGACGGTCACCACCCCGGGAACCTGCCACTTCAACAGCCCGGCGAGCTCCGCCACGTCCCTGACCTGTCCTGGCTCAACCACTCTTCCTCCACTTCCGGTACTTCTCGGGCAGGCACACCGCGCACGGCCGGTACCCCGCCGCCAGCGCGGCCGGCTCGTCGGCGAAGAAGACCCGGTGCCGGACGTACCCGCCCGCGGCGATGGCCCGCAGTGCGGACGGGCAGTCCAGCCGCCCGTAGATGCGCCGTCGCCGGTAACCGCCGAGCGTCCCTGGCGACGGGCCGAGGTAGGTGCGGCCGTCGGCCCCGGTCAGCACGTAGGAGCTCATGTGGCGTCGTGGAAGACCAGGCCCAGGGTGTGCCGCAGGCCCGAGCGGACCGTGCTCACGCCGTGCCGTACCGGTGCGGCCGACCAGCCGCGGGCCGATCTCACCGGGCGGTCGCGGGTGGTGAACACCAGGCCGTGGCCCTGCGGCAGCATGGTGACCGTGCCACGCGACTGGGCCCGGGGCCGCTGCTCCACCAGCAGGAACTCGCCGCCGGTGTAGTCGGCGCCGGGCACGTCCAGGCCGACGACCACCTGGAGCGGGAAGACCAGGTCGCCGTAGAGGTCCCGGTGCAGGGCGTTCCAGTCGCCCTCGCCGTACTTGAGCAGGATCGGTGTGGGTTTGAGCTGACCGGCGGCGTGGCAGCGTTCCAGCCACTCGCCGAACTCCTCCGGCCAGGTGGAAGCCCATCCGAGCCGGGCCGCCCACTCGCGGGCGATGGGCAGCAGCCGGGGGTAGAGCGTCTCCCGCAGCGCCGCCACCACCTCGGGGAACGGCTCCCGGAAGTACCGGTACTGCCCTGAACCGAAGCGGTAGCGCGCCATGTCGATCGTCGAGCGGAAGCGGGCCACGTCGTCGTACAGACCGGCGATCTCCCGGCATTCCGCCGCCGTCAGCAGCGGGCCGGTGAGCCCGCAGCCGTGGGCGTCGACCTCGCGGGCGACCGCGGGCCAGTCGGTCGCCGCGACCCGGTCCCGGATCGCGGCGTCGTGGGTTCTGTCCTGGATGTCGGTCATGATCGTCCTTCAGATGAGCGCCGGCTGGAGGGCGCCCTCGTGGGTGAGCAGGAACCGCTTGCGCTCGATCCCGGCCGCGTAGCCGGTCAGCGCGCCGCCCGCGCCGATGACGCGGTGGCACGGCCGTACGATCAGCAGGGGGTTGGCCCCCACCGCCGCGCCGACCGCGCGGATGCGGTCGCGCGGCGCGCCGATGCGCGCGGCGATCTCGCCGTAGGTGGTCGTCTTCCCGTACGGCACGGCCGCGACCTCGGCCCAGACGCGGTGCTGGAACGCGGTCCCGGACGGCCGCAGGTCGAGGTCGAAGGCGGTGCGGTCCCCGGCGAAGTACTCGGCGAACTGCCGCACCGCCTCGGCGAAGGGCGCGTCGTCCCTGGTGGCCCCGTTCGGCACGGCCGTGCCCACCTTGACGGAGGTCAGCGCCCCGTCGCTGCCGGTGAGGACGATCTCGCCGATCGGGCTGTCGATGGTGGTGTAGATGCTCATGTTGAGTAGAACACCGGCGAGGGCGGAAATGAGGCGCGGTTTTCGGACTTCGTGCTGGTCACCCGGCCGCGGGAGGCGGCGGCTACTCGACCGGGCCGGGTGACGTCCCCTCAGCCGAGGTGGCTGCCGAACCAGCCGAGCAGCCGATCCCACGCCTGCGCCGCGGCCGCCGGGTTGAAGCGCTGGCCGGTGTCGTTGAAGAACGCGTGCCCGGCGCCCTTGAACGTGGCGATCTCGTGCGTGAGACCGGCCTTCTCCAGGGCAGCCCGCGCGGCGTCGCGGGTGGCGTTGACCCGGTCGTCCTGCTCGGCGTAGACGCCGAGGACGGCCGCCTTCGTGCCGGTCATGTCGGCGCCCGCGGGCAGGGGGCCGTAGAACGGGACCGCGGCGGCAAGGCGCGGCTCGTTCGACGACAGCAGCAGCCAGGTCATGCCGCCGCCGAAGCAGAAGCCGACCATGCCCAGCTTGGCGCCCTCCGCCCGGTTCTGGAGCTCGCCCAGCGCGGCCTTCATGTCGGCGACGAACTGCTCCGGCGTGATCTCGCCCAGTTTGGCGGTGGCCTGCGCGGTGTCGGTGAAGGCGGCGGTGCCGCCGTCGCGGGAGAGCAGGTCGAGGGCGAGCGCGGAGTAGCCGCTCGCGGCCAGGCGCCCGGCGACGGATCGGGTGTGGTCGTTGAGGCCGCGGTTCTCGTGGATGACCAGGACCGCGCCCTTGGGGCTCGCGGCGGCTGCCCAGGCGCCCTGGAGCGCCGCGCCCTGCGGGCCGGGGAACGTGATGGCCTCGGTCTGCAGGGGAGAGGGGCCGACCGGTGTCCCCGAGGGGCTCGGCTGCGCGCTCGTCGGGGCCGGGGTCATGCCGGTGGCCGGTGTGCCCGGCGTGGCGGTGGGCGGGTCGGCGCCGCAGGCGGCCAGCAGCGCGCCGGCGGCGGGCAGGGTGAGCCCGAGCAGGCCCAGCCGCCTCAGGGCCTCGCGGCGCGGGATGAGTCCCTCGGCGTGGTCGAGGGCCACCTCTTCCGCGAGATACCGCTTGAAGGGTGACATCATGTCCGGACCGTACGCCGGGCCACCGAAAGCTCAGATAAAGGCCACGCCGGGCAATCCTCAAAGCTCGCGACAAGCCGCAAAAGCCCCCGGCAAGCCTCGGAGGTCGGGCAAGGCCGCTGTGCCGGCGATGGATCCTGTCTTCTCCGAGTATGGAGCGGGTTGAGGACGGCGCGGGATATAGCCCCCGTAGGGCCTGTCGGGCGAAAAATCGTATAAAGGCGTGCGTTACGGCAGCTTTCGCGGGTTGTTGGTGACATGGGCGATGACATCGGGAGTCGTCCTGATGCTCATCCCGCGAAAGGAACAGCATGTTGCTTCGCATATCGCGTAATGCTTCCGGGCACCGGCGGACACGCCTGCCACGCCTGGCGGCGCTGGCGCTGGCCGGTGGGGCGGTCCTGGCCACCACCGGCGCCGCCCACGCCGCCGCCCCCGCACCCGAGCCGGTCGAGCTAAGGCTCGTGCTGAACGACTGCCCCGACGACAAGGTCCAGCCGTGACCCAGGGGCCGGACGATGCCCGGGAGGACACCGCCCTGCTGGAGAGCGCGCTCTTCGCCGTCAAGCGGGTGATCGTCGGCCAGGACCACATGGTCGAGCGCCTGCTCGTGGCGGTGCTGGCGCGCGGCCACTGCCTGCTCGAAGGCGTCCCCGGCATCGCCAAGACGCTCGCCGCCGAGACGATGGCCAAGGTGGTGGGCGGTACGTTCGCCAGGATCCAGTTCACGCCCGACCTGGTCCCGTCGGACATCGTCGGCACCCGGATCTACCGCCCCTCCACCGAGAGCTTCGACGTCGAACTCGGCCCGGTCATGGCCAACCTGCTGCTGGCCGACGAGATCAACCGCGCCCCGGCCAAGGTGCAGTCGGCCCTGCTGGAGATCATGGCCGAGCGGCAGGTGAGCATCGGCGGCGTCACGCACCCGGTGCCCGCGCCGTTCCTGGTGCTGGCCACCCAGAACCCCATCGAGTCGGAAGGCGTCTACCACCTGCCCGAGGCGCAGCGGGACCGGTTCCTCATGAAGATCGACGTGGGCTATCCCAGCGAATCGGAGGAGCTGGCGATCGTCTACCGCATGAGCGTGGACCCGCCGCGGGCGCGGGCGATCCTGGACCCGGCCCGGGTGATCGCGCTGCAGCGGCGCGCCGACCGGGTGTTCGTGCACCACGCGGTCGCCGAGTACGCGGTCCGCCTCGTCTACGCCACCCGGGCCCCGGCCCGCTACGCCGTACCCGACGTGGAGCGGTTGCTGGCCTTCGGCGCCAGCCCGCGCGCCACGCTGGGCCTGCTGGCGGCCGGTCGCGCGCTGGCCCTGCTGCGCGGCAGGGAGTACGTCCTGCCGGAGGACGTCGGGGACGTGGCGCACGACGTGATGGCGCACCGGCTGGTGCTGTCGTTCGACGCGCTGGCGGAGGGGGTCACGCCGCGTCAGCTGGTGGACCGCGTTCTGGGCGCCGTCCCGACGCCGGTGATCGCCCCTCAGACGGGCGGCGCGCCGCACCTGGGAACCGCCCAGAACCTGGAAACCGCCCAGAACCTGGCCCAGGCCCGGCGGGGGGAGTCGGCGGCATGATTCACGGGTACGAGCGGGCCGAGCCCGCGCTGCGCCGCCTGGAGCTGACGATCACCCGGCGGCTCGACGGCCTGCTGCAGGGCGACCATCTCGGCCTGCTGCCCGGTCCGGGAAGTGAGCTCGCCGAGGCGCGGCCGTACCAGGCGGGTGACGACGTGCGGCGGATCGACTGGAACGTCACCGCGCGCACCGCCGAGCCCCACGTGCGCGACGTGGTCGCCGACCGCGAGCTGGAGCTGTGGGTGCTGCTGGACGCCAGCGCCAGCATGGACTTCGGCACCGCCGCCATGGAGAAGCGGGACCTGGCCCTGGCCGCGACGGCCGCGATCGGGTTCCTGACCCAGCGGACCGGCAACCGGATCGGCGCCCACCTCCTGCACGGCTCCGGCCTCAGGGCGTTGCCGGCCAGGACCGGCCGGCCGCACCTGATGGCGCTGCTGCAGGAGATCTTCACGATGCCGCGGGCCAGGCCGGGGACGAAGGCCGCCGTCCTGGGCGCGGCGGCGCATCGGCTGGGCCGGACCGTGGTGCGCCGCGGGCTGGTCGTGGTGGTCTCCGACTTCCTGGACCCGCCGGAGACATGGGAGCCGGAGCTGCGGCGGCTGGCCGTACGCCATCAGGTGCTCGCGGTCGAGGTGCTGGACCCGCGCGAGCTCGCGCTGCCCGACGTGGGGCTGCTCACGCTGATGGACCCGGAGACGGGCCGGCGGCGCGAGTACGCGACGGCCAGCGCCCGGCTGCGCCGCCGCTACGCCGAGGCCGCCGCCGGGCAGCGGGCCGGGATCGAGACGGCGCTGCGCCGGGCCCGCGCCGCGCACCTGCGGCTGCGCACCGACGGCGACTGGGTGCGCGACCTGGTGGAGCACGTGCTGCGCCAGCGCCGGCTGGCCCGGATGGGCGCGCGCGGGTCGTGGCAGGGAGGGGGCGGCGCCGCATGACGCTGATCTCTCCGGTCTGGCTGTGGCTGCTCGTGCCGGTCGCGCTGCTCGCGCTCGCCTACGTCCTGATGTCGGTACGGCGCAGCGCCTACGCGGTCCGCTTCACCAACCTCGACCTGCTGGACAAGGTGGCCCCGAAGCGCCCGCGCTGGCGGCGGCACGTTCCGGCCGGCGCGCTGCTGGGGATGTTCGCGCTGCTCGTGGTCGGTTTCGCCCGGCCCACGGCGGAGGTGCAGGTGCCCAGGGAGCGGGCCACGATCATGGTGGCGTTCGACGTGTCGGCCTCGATGGGCGCCACGGACGTCGCCCCGGACCGGTTCACGGCGGCGCGGGCGGCGGCGACGCAGTTCGTGCGCGGGTTGCCGGAGCGCTTCAACCTCGGGCTGGTGACGTTCTCGTCGGAGGCGTCGGTGGCGGTGCCGCCGACCACGGACCGGCAGGCCGTCTTCGGCGCGCTGGACCGCCTGACCACCTCCTCCGGCACCGCCATCGGCGATGCCGTCTACTCCTCGCTGGAGGCCATCGCCGGCGTGGACGGCGAGGCGGAGCCGCCGCCCGCGCACATCGTCCTGCTGTCGGACGGCTCCAACACCACCGGCCGCGGGATCCGCGAGGCCGCCGAGCAGGCCGCCGCGCGCGGCGTCCCGGTCACGACCATCGCGTACGGCACGCCTGGCGGCACCGTCGAGCTGCAGGGCAACCGGGTGCCGGTGCCCGTGGACGGCCCGGCGCTGCGCGAGCTGGCGGGAGCCGCGGGCGGCGGCTTCTACGAGGCGGCCAGCGGCGACGAACTGCAGGCCGTGTACGAGGACATCGGCACCTCGGTCGGCTACCGGACCGAACGGCAGGAGATCTGGATGTGGTTCGTCGCGGCGGGCCTGGTGGCGGCGCTGCTCGCGGCTGTCGGGTCCATGATCTGGTTCTCGAGGCTGCCATGACCGGGGCGCACAGGGGGCTGGGGACGCCGCGTGGGCCCGACTTCGTCTCGCCGCTGCTGGATCACGCGCCACCCCGGGAGGGGGCGGGAGCCGTACCGGCTGGGCGGGCTCCTCGCAGAGGAGTGCTGTTGCTCAGCGCGGTGCTCGTCGCCGGGCTGACCGGGGCGGTGGCCGGGTTCGCGGGCGCGGGGCTGGCGACGGGTCCGGCGCCGGTCACACTGCCCCGCGCGGCCCCCGCCGCGCCCAACACGACGGGACTGTCCGGTACGGCGGCGCGGCTGCTGCCGAGCGTGGTCTCGATCGATGTGGGCCGGGGCGGCGGTTCCGGCTTCATCGTGGACGGGGCCGGCCACATCATCACCAACGCGCACGTCGTCGGCGAGGCGAGCACGGTGAGCGTGGTGCTGAACGACGGTCGCAGGTTCTCCGCCAGAGTCCTGGGTGCTGATCAGGATGAGGATCTGGCGGTGCTGGAGGTGGCGGGCGTTACTGGGCTCGCGCCCGCCACCTTGGGCCGTTCGGCCGACCTGGCGGTCGGTGACCAGGTGCTGGCGATCGGTTCGCCGCTGGGCCTGTCGGGCACGGTGACGTCGGGCATCGTCAGCGCCCTCGACCGCCAGGTACGGCTGGGCGGCACCTCCCGCAGCGCGGTGCAGACCGACGCCTCCATCAATCCCGGCAATTCCGGCGGCCCGCTGGTCAACGCCCGCGGCGAGGTCGTCGGGGTGAACACGGCGATCGCGTCGGGCCGGGGCGGCGGCAACATCGGCATAGGCTTCGCGATCCCGATCGATCGCGCAGCTCCCATAGCCGAACAAATCATCAGAGACTAGGAAATATGCGCCTGTTGGTCGTCGAAGACGAAGAGGACCTGGTCGACGCGCTGCGCGTCGGCCTGGCCCGCGCCGGATATGCCGTGGACGTGGCTCTGGACGCGCCAGTCGCCCATGAGAAACTCCAGGTGAACACGTACGACCTGGTGCTGCTCGACCTGAACCTGCCCGGCGGCGACGGCTTCCAGGTCTGCAGGGAGATCCGGGCGGCGGGCAAGGGCGTGCGCGTCATCATGGTGACCGCCCGCGACCGGCTCGACGACCGGGTCCGCGGGCTCGACGAAGGCGCCGACGACTACCTCGTCAAACCCTTCGCCTTCCCCGAACTGCTGGCCAGGGTGCGCGCGCTCCTGCGCAGAGACACCGGCGGCACCTCCGTCCTGGAAGTCGGACAGCTGCGGATCGACACAGCCAGGATGGAGGTGTCGCTGGGCGGCCGCGCGCTCGCGCTCACCCCCAAGGAGTACGGCGTGCTCCACTACCTCATGACCCGGCCGGGGCACGTCGTGTCCTCGGAGGAACTGCTGGAGCACGTCTGGGACGAGCACGCCGACCCGTTCACCAACACCGTCCGGGTGACGGTCGGCAACCTGCGGCGCAAGCTCCAGGAGGACGGCCTCATCGAGACCGTCATCAGCAGGGGCTACCGGCTGAAGGAGCCGGCATGATCCACACGATCCGGTTCCGGCTGACGGTGCTGTACTCGGGGCTGCTGTTCGTGCTGGCCGCCCTGGTGCTTGGCGGCATCTACTGGGGCCTCTCCAAGACCACCGACCAGCGCCCCTACACCACCGAGTACGCCAAGGCCTACCGGGGCGGCGAGTACGTGGGCAAGGAGGAGGTCGTGTTCGTGGAGGAGGTCGAGAACGCGATCAACGTCAGGACCCTGGCCACGCTGCGCGACTACTCGCTGGTGACGCTGGGCGCGTTGTTCCTGGCCAGCCTCGGCATCGGCTGGGTACTGTCCGGCCGCGTGCTGCGCCCGGTGCGGGCCATCACGCGCACGACCGAGGAGATCCAGGCCACCGACCTGACCCGGCGCATCCGGCTGAACGGCCCGCGCGACGAGCTGCGCGACCTGGCCGACACCGTCGACACCATGCTGGACCGCCTGGAGTCCGCCTTCAGCGCCCAGCGCAGGCTCATCGACGACGCCTCGCACGAGCTGCGCAGCCCGCTCACGATCATCCGGGCCAACGTGGACGCCGTCCTCGCCACCCCCGACGCCAGCGACGAGGAGCGCACCCGCGCGGTCGCCGTCGTCGACCGCGCCACGACCCGCATGACCCGCCTGGTCGAGGACCTGCTGGCCAGCGCCAGACGCCAGGGCGCCGCCTTCGCCGACGCCGACCTCGACCTGGGCCGCGTCGTGCAGGAGGCCAGCGAGGAGTACGCCGCGCTGGCCGCCGCCCGCGGCCTCACGCTGACCCGGCGGCTGGAACAGGACCTCGCGATGAGCGGCGACCACGACGCGCTGCGCCGCGCCGTGGCCAACCTCCTGTCCAACGCGGTACGGCTCTCGCCCCCCGACGGCCGCGTCCGGGTGGCGGCGGGCCGGGAGGACGGCTGGCTCTGGACCGCGGTCGCCGACGACGGCCCCGGCCTGGCGGAGGAGGACCAGCCGAGGGTCTTCGACCGGTTCTGGCGGGGCGAGAGCAGCCGCCGCGACCGGCACACGGGCCTGGGCCTGGCCATCGTCCGGCAGATCGTGGAGTCGCACGGGGGCAGGGTCGCGGTCTTCTCCCGGCTCGGCGCCGGGGCGACGTTCGTGCTGTGGTTGCCGCCGCTGGACGGCACGGGCACCGCGGTCCCCGCCGGGAACCCGTTCCCCTAGCCGAGCACGTGCCCGGTGAGCTTGACGCCCTCCTCGACCGACAGGGCGACGCAGTAGGCGGTCCGGTGCTTCGGCCAGGTCGCCTGCACCGGGGCGAAGGCGGTCCAGGTCACCGTGTCACGGAGCGCCTTCTTGATCCTGACCTTCTCCTCACAGCCCTTCGTGGAGTGTTCGATCACCTTGTCGTCGCCCGGCCACGGCTCATCGGGCAGGACCCAGATCCCGGCGAACTCGTAGACGTGCGCCTTCTCGCAACCCACCAGCGTCGCGAAGCCGTCGGGGGAGATGTCGTCGAAGCAGTCACCGGGGCGCAGATCGGTGGCGTGGTAGGTCTCCGGGGTGGCAGATGGCGCCGCCGAGGGTGCGGCCGCCCCGGAGGAGGCGGAGCAGGAGGTGGCCGCCAGCAGCGCCGCGGCGGCTAACAGGGATCGCACGCAGGGCAGCGTGTCATTCGGAGATCACATCGCGATATCGCCTCTTGCACAGCCACAACGTGAGCGCGTACGCCACTCCGGGCAGGACGATGAGGGCGGCGCGCAAGCCGTTCAGGATGGCCGGATAGACCTCGGCGGGGACGGCGAGCAGGGGCAGGCCGGCGGTGAGGTCGGTGGTGAACCAGGTCGCCGACCAGATGACGGTGAAGAAGACGACGACCGCGACACCCAGCGCGGTCCGTACGGGCGCGGCGGCGGGACGTTGCACGACCTGGTGGTAGGCGCGGTCGCCGGTGAAGCGGCGCTCGATGAACGGCCAGAACAGCAGGGCCGTGAAGAAGCCGCCGAGGACGAGCATGGGGATCCAGAGCCCGGCGGCGAAGGTGAAGCCCGCGATCGTGAACTCCCACGGCGGCAGCAGGCGCAGCATGCCTTCCAGCACGCCGTAGTACCAGAACGGCTGCGCCGACGGCGGCGCGGCGCCGGCCCGATAGGCCTGCGCGGCGGTCCAGACGGGGTTGACGATGACGAACGTGGCCAGCGCGGTGATGACCGTGAACGTGCCCAGCGAGGTGATGCCCTGCTTGAGGGAGAAGGCGGGGAAGAACGGCACCCCGGTGACCTTGCGGCCCTCGCCGTGGTGCTCGGTGTGCTTCTGCCGCCAGGTCAGCACCAGCGCGTGCAGCGGCACCAGCGCCAGCAGGAGGCCGGGCACCAGCAGGACGTGGGCGACGAACGCGCGCGGGATCACCTGACCGGGGAAGGGGCCGTCGAAGACGAAGGACGACAAGTACGTGCCGACCAGCGGGATCGACAGCAGCAGGCCCTGGGTCTCGCGCAGCCCGGACATCCCGAGCTGGTTGGCCGGCAGCGTCACCCCGAGGAACGCCTCGAACAGCGCCAGCCCGAACAGCAGCGCCCCCAGCACCCACGTCAGCTCACGCGGCTTCCTGAACGCCCCGGTGAAGAAGACGCGGAACATGTGGGCCACGATCGCCAGCACGAAGATCGTCGCCGACCAGTGGTGCATCTGGCGGATGAGCAGCCCACCGCGCACGTCCACGGTGAGCTCGCGCACCGACTCGAACGCCGCGCCCGCCTCCGGCTTGTAGAAGAACGTGAGGAACGTGCCGGTCAGCACGAGCAGGACGAAGGAGTAGAGCGCGAACTCGCCCAGCAGGAACGACCAATGGGTGGGGAAGAGTTTGCGCAGGTTGGGTGCCAGCCAGCGGCCGGTGCCGAGCCGGTCGTCGAGGTAGCGGGCGCTGCCGGCCGCGGCCCGCGCCGATCCGGCGGTCAGGCGCGCGCGGCGTGTCGGCTTGGTGGTGGGGGTGGCCATCGGCGCCTCCCGGTCAGGGGGTGTCCCTCATTCTCCTCCTGCCCCACATCTTTCTCAAGAATTGGTTTAAACCAATTGGTATAAACCAATTTCCGGGAGACTAGAGTTTTAATTGGATTAGACCTCATGAAGGCCATTGACCTGGGGAAACAGTGACTTAACCGACGTGTGCAGTTTCATCATCTTTTTCGCCGGTACAGTCCAGGGCAGAGGCGTTGATTGGAGCTGTGGTGGCCAAGTTCGTTTACGATTTCACCGAGGGCAACAGGGATCTCAAGGACCTGCTCGGCGGCAAGGGAGCCAACCTCGCCGAGATGACCAACCTCGGGCTGCCGGTTCCCCCCGGGTTCACGATCACCAGCGAGGCGTGCCGCCACTACCTGGCGGAAGGCTCCGTCCCCGAGGGACTGGAGCGGGAGATCGCCGACCACCTGAGCGCGCTCGAGAGCGCCATGGGCAAGAAGCTCGGCCAGGCCGACGACCCGCTGCTCGTCAGCGTGCGCTCGGGCGCCAAGTTCTCCATGCCCGGCATGATGGAGACCGTCCTCAACATCGGGCTCAACGACGAATCCGTCCACGGCCTGGCCAAGCAGGCGGGCGGCAACGACCGCTTCGCCTGGGACTCCTACCGCAGGCTCATCCAGATGTTCGGCAAGACCGTCCAGGGCATCGACGGCGAGCTGTTCGAGCACGCGCTGGAGGAGCTCAAGAACGGACGCCAGGACACCGACCTCACCGCGCAGGAGCTCCAGGGGCTCGTCGAGACCTACAAGGGCGTCGTGCGCGAGCAGACCGGCAAGGACTTCCCCGCCGACCCCCGCGAGCAGATGCGCCTGGCCGTCATGGCCGTCTTCGACTCGTGGAACGCGCCCCGCGCCATCCTCTACCGCCGCCAGGAACGTATCCCCGCCGACCTCGGCACCGCGGTGAACATCGTCGCCATGGTCTTCGGCAACCTCGGCGACGACTCCGGCACCGGCGTCGCCTTCACCCGCGACCCCGGCTCCGGCCGCCAGGGCATCTACGGCGACTACCTCCAGAACGCCCAGGGCGAGGACGTCGTCGCCGGCATCCGCAACACCGTCCCCCTGCAAGATCTGGAGCGCATCGACAAGCGCTCCTACGACGAGCTCCTGTCGATCATGGAGACGCTGGAGACCCACTACCGCGACCTGTGCGACATCGAGTTCACGATCGAGCGCGGCAAGCTGTGGATGCTGCAGACCCGGGTCGGCAAGCGTACGGCGGCCGCCGCCTTCCGCATCGCCGTCCAGCTCGTCGACCAGGGCCTCATCACGCTCGACGAGGCCGTCACCCGGGTGAGCGGCGACCAGCTCGCGCAGCTGATGTTCCCCCGCTTCTCCAAGGAGGGCGACCTCAAGAAGATCACCAAGGGCATGAACGCCTCGCCCGGCGCCGCCGTCGGCAAGGTCGTCTTCACCTCCGAGCGCGCGGTCGAGCTGGCCGGCCAGGGCGAGGACGTGATCCTCGTCCGCCGCGAGACCAACCCCGACGACCTGTCCGGGATGATCGCCGCCCGCGGCGTGCTCACCTCGCGCGGCGGCAAGACCTCCCACGCCGCCGTGGTCGCCCGTGGCATGGGCAAGACCTGCGTCTGCGGCGCGGAGGAGCTGGAGGTCTCGGCCTCGCAGAAGCGCTTCACCGCCCCGGGCGGCATCGAGGTGCGCGAGGGTGACGTCATCTCGATCGACGGCAGCACCGGGGAGGTGTTCCTCGGCGAGGTGCCGGTCGTGGACTCGGTGGTCGTGGAGTACTTCGAGGGCGCACAACCCGACGACGAACTGGTGAAGGCGGTGGACCGGATCATGGCGCACGCCGACTCGGTACGCCGGCTCGGGGTGCGGGCCAACGCCGACAACCCCGAGGACTCGGCCAGGGCGCGGCGCTTCGGGGCCCAGGGGATCGGGCTGTGCCGTACCGAGCACATGTTTCTGGGCGAGCGCCGCCAGCTCGTCGAGGACCTCGTCCTGGCCACCTCCAAGCAGGAACGGCAGGCGGCGCTGGACGCGCTGGAGCCACACCAGAAATCCGACTTCATCGGCATTTTTCGGGCTATGGAGGGTCTTCCTGTCACGATTCGCCTCATCGACCCGCCCCTGCACGAGTTCCTGCCCGACCTCGTCGCCCTCTCGGTCAAGGCCGCCACGGGCGAGGCCACGGACAAGGACCGCGCGCTGCTGGCCGCCGTCAAGAGACTGCACGAGCAGAACCCCATGCTGGGCCTGCGAGGGGTACGGCTCGGCCTGGTCATCCCCGGCCTGTTCGCCATGCAGGTCCGGGCCATCGCCGAAGCCGCCCGCGAGGTGCCGGGCGCCCGCCCGGAGATCATGATCCCGCTCGTGGCCGCCGTCCAGGAACTGGAGGCGGTCCGCGAGGAAGCCGTCAAGATCCTCCAGGCGACCGGCGTGGACGCCCTCGTCGGCACCATGATCGAGACCCCGCGCGCCGCGCTCACCGCCGGGCAGGTCGCCGAGGCCGCCGAATTCTTCTCCTTCGGAACCAACGACCTCACCCAGATGACCTGGGGCTTCTCCCGCGACGACGTCGAAGCCGCCTTCTTCTCCCGCTACCTGGAGCTCGGCATCTTCGGCGTCTCCCCGTTCGAGACCCTCGACCGCGACGGCGTCGGCCGCCTGGTCCGCATCGCCGTCGAGGAGGGCAGGGCCACCCGGCCCGACCTCAAGCTCGGCATCTGCGGCGAACACGGCGGCGACCCCGAGTCGGTCCACTTCTGCCACGAGGCCGGGCTCGACTACGTCTCCTGCTCGCCCTTCCGCATCCCGGTCGCCCGCCTGGAGGCCGGCCGGGCCGTACTGACGCGGAACGACTCCGACACCCGCTGACGGCAATGGCGCCAGGCCGGGCGGCCTGGCGCTTCATCCACGCGTAGGGAGGTGGTCACCGGGGCAGTACTCCCAGCACAGGAGGGGTTGGGTGGACAGGAGTAGACTCACCGTTCTTATGTCCCGCTATGACCAGCATGATCAGGAACGCTGGGTGCCGGAACCACCCGGCAACCCCGAGCGCAGCCCGTTCGGGCGGGACCGGGCCCGCGTGCTCCACAGCGCCGCCCTCCGCCGCCTCGCCGCCAAGACCCAGGTCGTCGGGCCCGGTGAGACCCTGGGCGTCGGCCAGCACATCCCGCGTACCCGGCTGACGCATTCGCTGGAGTGCGCCCAGGTCGGCAGGGAGATGGGCGCCACCCTGGGCGTCGACCCCGACCTCGTGGAGACCGCCTGCCTCGCGCACGACCTCGGGCATCCGCCGTTCGGGCACAACGGCGAGGTCGCGCTCAACGCGCTCGCCCCCTCGTGCGGCGGCTTCGAGGGCAACGCCCAGAGCCTGCGCCTGCTCACCCGCCTGGAGGCCAAGGTCCTCACGGAGACGGGCGAGAGCGCCGGGCTCAACCTGACCAGGGCCGCGCTCGACGCCTCCATCAAGTACCCCTGGACCTGCGACAAGTCCCCCAAGTTCGGCGTCTACCAGGACGACCTGCCGGTCTTCGCGTGGATCCGCGACGGCGCCCCGGAAGGCCGGGTCAGCTTCGAGGCGCAGATCATGGACTGGGCCGACGACGTCGCGTACTCCGTCCACGACCTCGAAGACGCGCTGCACGCCGGGTACGTCACCCCGGAGGCCCTCCAGTCGGCGGAGGAGCGCCGTCAGGTCTGCGAGGTCACCCGCCTCTGGTACGCCCGCGACGCCGACCCCGGCCGGCTCGAAGAGGTCTTCGCCAAGCTCATCGCCGACCCGCTCTGGCCCCGCACGTTCGCCGCCACCCTGGCCGACCTGGCCGGCCTCAAAGCCCTCACCAGCGGCCTCATCGGACGCTTCTGCCGCTCCGCGCAGAGCGCCACCATCGGCGCGTACGGCCCGCGCCACCGCGCCGACCTCGTCGTGCCCGACGACACCCGGCTCGAATGCGCGCTGCTCAAAGGCGTCACCGCCCACTACGTGATGACCCGCGACGACCACCACGCCAACCAGGCCAGACAGCGCGAGCTCATCACCGAACTGGCCTCCCTCATCACGCTCGGCGCGCCCCGCACGCTCGAACCCGCCTTCCGCCCCGACTACCTCAAGGCCGAGGACGACGCCGGGCGCGTTCGTGTCGTCATCGACCAGATCGCCTCTCTCACCGACACTTCAGCCGTCGCCTGGCACCGGCGACTTTCCTGACGACCTGCGGGGGCGGATACTGCCCCCATGGCCACATTTGTGATCGTCGGTGCCGGGCTTGCTGGGGCCAAGGCGGCGCAGACGCTGCGCGAAGAGGGCTTCGACGGCGAGATCGTCCTCATCGGCGCGGAAACGGAACGGCCCTACGAGCGCCCGCCCCTGTCCAAGGGCTATCTGCAGGGCAAGAGCGAGAGAGAAAAGATCTTCGTCCATGCCACCGGCTGGTACGCGGAGCACGATATCGACCTGCGCCTCGGCCTCCGGGCGACCCGGCTGGACCTCGGCAGCCGCACCGTCAGGCTGTCGGACGGGTCGCGGCAGCCGTACCAGAAGCTGCTCATCGCGACCGGATCCAGCCCGCGGCGGCTGCCGGGACCCGCACGCTACCTGCGCACCGTGCAGGACAGCGAGGCGCTCAAGGAGCGCTTCGCCCGCGGCGGACGGGTGCTCGTCGTCGGCGCCGGCTGGATCGGCCTGGAGACCACGGCCGCGGCCCGCGCGGCCGGCTGCCAGGTGACGATCGTCGAGCCCGAGCCCACGCCGCTGCACCGCGTGCTCGGGCCGGAACTCGGCGAGGTCTTCGCGGACGTGCACCGCCGCAACGGCGTCGACCTGCGCCTCGGCACGCCCGTCGCGGAGATCACGCAGACGGGGGTACGGCTCAGCAGCGGCGAACGGCTCGAAGCCGACCTCGTCCTCGTCGGCATCGGAGCCACGCCCGACACCGGCCTGGCCGTGGACGCCGGGCTCGACGTCGCCGACGGCATCCTGACCGACGCCGCGCTGCGCACCTCCGACCCCGACGTGTACGCCGCCGGCGACGTGGCGGAGTCCTTCAACCCGCTGTACGGCCGCAGGCTGCGCGTCGAACACTGGGCCAACGCCCTGAACGGCGGCCCGGCCGCGGCGCGCTCCATGCTCGGGCAGGACGTGGTGTACGACCGCGTGCCGTACTTCTTCAGCGACCAGTTCGAGATCGGGATGGAGTTCTCCGGCGACATCCAGGGCTACGACGAGGTCGTCTTCCGCGGCGACGTCGGCGAACTGGAGTTCATCGCCTACTGGCTGCGCGACGGCCGGGTCGTCGCCGGGATGAACGTCAACGTGTGGGACGTCGTCGGCGACATCCAGGACCTCATCAGGTCGGGGGTCAAGGTCGACTCGCAGGAGTTGTCGTCGGGTCACCGATGACGACCGGCGGCTCCTCGTCCTTCGGCTTCTTCGTGTCGGTGGTCGACTGCGGCGCCTTCTTCGACTTGCACTGCACCTGGCAGGGCGGCGTCTCGCCCAGCTTCTTGCGCAGGTCGAAGGCGGCGTCGCGGGGGGAGTAGGTCTTGTTGCCCTCGGCCCAGGCGTCCAGGTACGTCCAGGGTTCGACCATGCCGCGGCGTACCCACCAGTAGGCGGGGCCGGTCTTCCAGGAGATGGCGAAGTACAGGTTCGCGCCGGTGTCGCGGGCGTTGCCCGACTTGCCGACCTGGCCGAGGACCTGGCCCGCCTTGACCTTGGTGCCCGGGGCGAGGCCCTCGGTGACGCTGTCGAGATGGCCGCCCAGGTAGCGGACGCCGTCGTCGCCGATGAGCGTGACGAACCTGCCCTCGCGGTCGGCGCCCTTGTCGGTGGAGGGGCGCCAGCGGTTCTTGGTGTTGACCTCGTCGATCGTCCCGCCGATGGGGGCGACGAACGAGCACCCCTGTGCGGCCCAGATCGTGGTCTTGGGAAGGACGAGGAGTTGCCGCTGGTACGTGGTCCGGCAGCCCTTCACGGGGAAGACGTACTCGTACTTGGACATCTTCGGCGGCGGCACCTTGACGGGGTCATCGCCCTGGGGCCGTGCCTGCGGCTCCTTGGGCGGGATGGTGCCGGTGACCTGTGGGGTGGCGGAAGGGGCGACGGTGGTGGGCGCGCTGGCGCTGACCCCGGCGACACCGGCACCCTGCGCACAACCCGCGCTGACCAGCAATGCCCCCGCAGCGGCGGCACAACGCCCCAAAAGCCCCGATCGCATGATCTCCACCCGTGTCACCGTATCCAACGACAACCGTTCCCTTTGTAGCCGACCGGGAGCTCCCGCATCACCTGTTTGCCCGAAAGGGCTTGGGGCTGCGCCTATCGCTGGGGCCACGCTTCGCGCGGATCCGGACTGTGTCTCCCAGGATGCACCCGGACCCCCACCATACGGGCGAGCCGCCCGCTCCGCTCACCCCCGGTTGGATGATGGCCAGGTGCCCCCGAAGGTAAGTCCGGTGATCTCGCCCGGTGAGCTGACCGCCCACGCCCCTCAGCCCGTCCTGGCCGCGGCCGGCGGAATCCTGCTGCGCCCCTGGGAACCGGCCGACGCCCCGATGATCGTCGATGCCTTCAGGGATCCGGCGACCCGCCACTGGCACGCGCGTACCGTCGAGTCGGTCGCCGAGGCCGAGCGGCTCATCGAGGGGTACGCGGACGGCTGGCGGCAGGAGGCGAGCGCGACGTGGGCGGCGGTGAGCGAGGCCGGGGAGGTTCTGGGCCGGGTGGCGCTCCGGGGCATCGACCTGGCCGGTGGCGAAGCGGAGGTGGCGTACTGGATGCGGGCCGCGGCGCGGGGGAGGGGCGTCGCGACGGCGGGCGTGCGGGCGGTCGGCGGATGGGCGTTCGGGGCGGGGCTGCACCGGCTGGTCATCGAGCACTCGACCGGCAACGAAGCGTCGTGCCGGGTGGCGGAAAAGGCCGGATTCCTCCTGGAAGGCGTCAAAAGGAGCGCGCACCTGTACGCCGACGGCTGGCACGACGTGCACCTCCATGCCCTGATCAATGAAGCCCGTCGCGCATGCGGCGGCGATTGTGTTGGTGGGTCGCAATAGACTCAGCCGCGTGGCTGGCCGGATCCGTGATGTCGACATCGCACTCGTTCGTGAGCGTTCCCCCATCGCCGAGGTGATCGGCGAGCACATCCAGTTGCGCAACGCCGGCGGAGGCAACCTCAAAGGCCTGTGCCCCTTCCATGACGAGAAGAGCCCGTCCTTCAACGTCACCCCCGAGCGCGGCATGTATTACTGCTTCGGCTGCTCCGAAGGTGGCGATGTCATCACCTTCGTGGAGAAGACCGAGCACCTGCCGTTCAGCGAGGCGGTGGAGCGGCTGGCCGCGCGGGCGGGCATCACGCTCCAGTACGAGCAGGGCGGCTATGTGCCCAAGCGCGATCACGGGGAGCGGGCCCGGCTGATCGAGGCGCACAAGGCGGCGGCGGAGTTCTACCGCGACCGGCTGCTGTCGCCGGACGCGGCTCCGGGCCGGAAGTTCCTGTCGGAGCGGGGGTTCGAGCGGGCCGACGCCGAGCTCTTCGGCGTGGGGTACGCGCCCAACGAATGGGAGGCGCTGACCCGCCACCTGTTGGGGCGGGGCTTCACGGCGGAGGAGATCGTCAAGGGCGGGCTGGCCAAGGAGGGGCGGCGGGGGCCCATCGACCGGTTCCGCGGCCGGTTGATCTGGCCCATTCGCGATGCCACGGGCGATGTCATCGGGTTCGGGGCACGCAAGCTGATCGAGGCCGACGACGGCCCCAAGTACCTCAACACCCCTGATTCCCCGCTCTACAAGAAGTCCCAGGTGCTCTACGGCATCGACCTGTCCAAGAAGGAGATCTCCAAGCGCTCGCAGGCCGTCATCGTCGAGGGCTACACCGACGTGATGGCCTGCCACCTCGCCGGCGTGCCCACGGCCGTGGCCACCTGCGGGACCGCGTTCGGCGAGGAGCACATCAAGGTCCTGCGGCGCTTCCTGCTCGACCAGTCGGCCGCCACCGGTGAGGTGATCTTCACCTTCGACGGTGACGCGGCGGGCCAGAAGGCGGCGCTGCGGGCGTTCGCCGACGAGCAGAAGTTCGTGACCCAGACCTACGTGGCCATCCAGCCCGACGGGCTCGACCCCTGCGATCTGCGGATCAAGCAGGGCGACGCGGCGGTTCGCGATCTGATCGCCAGCCGCGAACCGCTCTTCCAGTTCGCGATCCGCTCCACCATCGCCCGCTACGACCTGCGCAGCAACGAGGGCAAGATCGCGGCGCTGGACGCGGCGGCGCCGATCGTGGCCGGGATCAAGGACGTCGGCCTGCGCAAGCGCTACGCGATCGACCTCGACCGGTGGCTCGGGTTCATGGACGAGCGCTTCGTCATGCAGCGCATCGCCGAGGTCGGCGGCGCGCAGCAGGGGCGTCCGCAGCGGGCGCGGCGGGAGGCGCCGATCGACCCCAACGTGCGGGTCGAGGGTGAGCTGCTCAAGCTGGCCATCCAGCGTCCCGCGCTGCTCGGGCCGCGCTTCGACGCGCTCGACCCGGCGGCGTTCACCGGGGCCGACCACGTGCTGCTCCACGGCGTGATCGTCGCGGCGGGCGGCGTGGCGGCGGCCGGGTTCGGCGGGCGCGAGTGGGTCGACCGCCTGCTGGAGCACGCGCCCGACGAGGCCGCGCGCGGGCTGGTGACGCGCTTCGCCGTCGAGGTCATCCGGGCCGAGGCACACGTCGAGGAGAGGTACGGCGCGGCGATGCTGGCCGCCATCGAAGCGGTCGCGGTCGACCGGGCCATCGCCCAGGTCAAGGCGAGGATCCAGCGGCTCAACCCGGTGGAGGAGCAGCAGGAGTACAACCGGATGTTCGGCGAACTGGTCGCCCTCGAACAACAACGCCGCGTCCTGCGCGACCGCGCCGCCGGCAGCTGACCCGCGGGCGAGCGGCGTCAGCCTGACCGTCCGTCCGTCCGGCTGACGCCGCGGGCCAGGCGGGCCGCCGTCTCCCCGAGGTACGCGCGGAACTCGGGCGGCTTCACCACCTCGAAGTCGGCGGCCAGCGCGGTCAGGATGAGCACCGGCCAGTCGAACTCGTCCACGCGCAGCACGAGGCGGCAGCTCCCGTCGTCGACGGGTTCCACGACGCCGCCCGTCGCCGCGACCACGCGCCGGGCGTGCTCCAGCGAGGTCTGGACGATCACCACGATCTCCCAGGCGGTGGACTGCGAGGTGAAGCGGTCGCGCACGAACGCGGCCGGATCGCCGCCCGGCACCTCCCTGGGGCGGAACGGCACGTCGGTGGTGGCCGGGTCCCGCATCCGGTCCACCCGGAAGGTCCGCCAGTCGTGCCGGTCGAGGTCCCAGGCCAGCAGGTACCACCGGTGCCGCACGGACACCAGCCGATGCGGCTCCACCTGCCGCTTGCCCTCCGCACCTGGTTCCGGACGGGATGCCGGATCAGGGGCATCGTAGGTGAAGTGGAGGCGTTCGGTGTCGCGGCAGGACTGGGCGAGGGTGGTGAGGGTGGCGGGGTCGGTCCGGGGCCCCGTCGAGGTGAACGGGCGGACCGTGTAGCGGGCCAGGGCGTCGACCCGGCGCCGCAACCTGGGCGGCATGACCTGGACGATTTTGGCGAGGGCCTGGACGGACGCCTCCTCCGCGCCCACGACCGCGCCGTCCGCGGCCGCCTGGAGGCCGACCGCGATGGCCACCGCCTCGTCGTCGTCCAGGAGGAGGGGTGGCATGGCCGTACCGGATCGGAGCTGGTAGCCGCCGTCGACGCCGCGGGCGGCGTCGACCGGGTAGCCGAGCTCGCGCAGGCGGTCGATGTCGCGGCGCAGCGTGCGTTCGCTGACGCCGAGGCGGGCGGCGAGGTCGGTGCCGGGCCAGTGGCGGTGTGTCTGCAGGAGGGACAGCAGGCGCAGCATCCGGCCGCTCGTGTTCGCCATGACCGGAAGCATATTGCGGACGGAAAGTGGCCGGAATGAGTTCTAGCGTGGGTGGCATGACGGTTCTGGTGACGGGCGCCACGGGATTCGTGGGCCGCAACGTGGTGAAGCAGCTCCTGGACGAGGGAGTGCGGGTAAGGGCGACGACGCGCAGGCCCGAGGCGGCGCACGGGCTGCCGGACGGGGTCGAGGTGGCCGGGGCAGACCTGGAGCGGCCGGGGACGCTGGAAACGGCGCTGGCGGGGGTCGGGGCGCTGTACCTGTTCCCGGTCGAGGAGACCGCCGAGGAGGTGGTGGCGCTGGCCAAGGAGGCGGGCGTGCGGCGGATCGTCGATCTGTCGGCCGCCTCGGTCAGCGTCGGGCTGCATCACAACCCGGTCGAGACGGTCGTGGAGAGGTCGGGCCTGGAGTGGACGCACGTGCGGCCCGGCGGGTTCATGGCGAACATGCTGCAGCTCTGGGCGCCGTCGGTGCGGGCCGAGCGGGTGGTGCGCTATCCGTTCGCCGACGAGCCGATGAACCTCGTCCACGAGGCCGACATCGCCGCCGTCGCCGTACGGGCGCTGCTGGAGGACGGGCACCACGGCCGCGCGTACACGATCACCGGGCCCGCCTCGTGGACGGTCCGCGAGCAGGTCGCGGCCATCGGGGCGGCGCTCGGCGAGCCGGTGCGCTACGAGGAGGTCTCGCGCGAGCGGGCCAGGGAACTGCTCAAGGCGCAGGGCGGGTTCGCCGCCGCGTCGGCCGATCTCATGCTCGGCTTCGTCGACTACGACGGCGGCGCGGCCTCCGGCGAGGACGGCTACTCCGAGCAGGACTGGTCGGCGCTGGAGCGCCCGTGGCCCGATCTGGAGCAGGTGCTGGGCCGTCCCGGACGCACGTACGCCGATTGGGCCCGCGACCACATCGGGGATTTCCGGTGAATTCAGTGGATTGATTCCCGACGTCTCGGGCAGGGAAAGGCGGGCGCCCGGCACCCGGGCGCACCTAACCGGAGCGCGCAATTGACTTTACTTTCCTGATCAAACTCCGGCTAAACCTTAAACCGATCTCAATTTGGCAAGACCCTCAGCCTTACCTTCTGTGACAAAAATGGGTCTGCCATTTTATGGAACCAATACTGCAGACTGTGTCCCGTGGGTGCATCGGTACTGCCAGCAGGAGCGCCATCGGTCGACCAGGTGGCGGACCTCGTCGCGAAGGGAAGGGAGCGCGGCAGCGTAACCGTCGATGACGTCGCCGCCGCGCTCGACCGATCCGAGCTGCCGTCCGACGCGCTGGAACGCGTCGTGCGCATGCTCGCCGAGAACGGCGTGGAGGTCCTCGAGCCTCAGGGCGACGAGGAGACCACCCGCGCCGACGAGGAAGACGTAGGCAAACGCGCGCCGACCAGCGATCTTGTCCGCATCTACCTGCGCGAGATCGGCCGCGTGCCGCTGCTGACCGCTGAGGAGGAGGTGGAACTCGCCAAGTCGATCGAAGCCGGTCTGTTCGCCGAGGACAAGCTGGGCAACGGGGTCTCCCGCCTGGCCTTCCCCGAACTACGCGAGCTCGTCTGGCAGGGGACCAGGGCCAAGCAACGCCTCATCGAGGCCAACCTGCGACTCGTGGTGTCGATAGCCAAACGCTATGTGGGCCGCGGAATGCTCTTCCTGGACCTGATCCAGGAAGGCAATCTCGGCCTGATCCGCGCGGTCGAGAAGTTCGACTACACCAAGGGCTACAAGTTCTCCACGTACGCCACGTGGTGGATCCGGCAGGCGATCACTCGGGCGATTGCCGACCAGGCGCGCACCATTCGCATTCCGGTGCACATGGTGGAGACGATCAACAAACTCGTCCGGGTGCAGCGTCAGCTCCACCAGGACCTCGGGCGTGAGCCCATCCCCGAAGAGATCGCCAAGGAAATGGACCTGCCGGTCGATCGCGTGGTGGAGATCCAGCGCATCGCCCAGGAGCCGGTCTCGCTGCAGTCGCCGATCGGTGAGGAAGATTCCGACCTGGGCGACTTCATCGAGGACGCCGACGCGGTGGTCCCCATGGAAGCCGCCGCCTTCATCATGCTCCAGGACCAGCTCGACGACATCCTGGCGACCTTGTCGGATCGCGAGCAGCGCATCATCCAGTTGCGCTTCGGCCTCGCCGACGGTCATCCGCGCACGCTGGAGGAGGTCGGACGCGAGTTCGGCGTCACCCGCGAGCGCATCCGGCAGATCGAGTCCAAGACCCTGGCCAAGCTGCGCCACCCCACCCGCGCGCAGATGCTCAGGGACTACCTGGACTGAGTTCACCGACGCACGCGGGCCCGGACGCCTCCGGGCCCGCGCGTCCGTGTCTACGAGCAGCCCTCGAACTGGGGCACCGCGATCGTCGAGAAGTCCAGGCCGGTCGTGCCGAACCACTTCTTGAACAGCGACTTGGCCGTGCCGTCCTGGTACATGTCGGTGATCGCGCGGTTGACCGCCTCGCAGCCCTCCACGTCACCCACCCGCAGGCCCACGCCGGTCCGCTGCTCGTTGAAGCGCGCGTTGAGCAGCCGCAGGCCGGAGCCGTCCTTCGCGGCCAGGCCGGCGAGGATGATGTCGTTGGTGGTGATGGCGTCCACCTGCTTGGCCTTCAGGTACTGCAGGCAGGTGCCGTAGTCGGGCACCGGGACGAGCTGGGCGGCCACCTTGCGCTCCTCGACCACCCGCTGGCCGGCGTTGGCGCCCTGCACCTCGCAGATCCGCCGTCCCGCCAGGTCCCTGACCTTCTTGATCCGCTCCTCGTCGGGCCGTACCAGGATGTCCTGGTACGACAGGTGGTAAGGACCGGCGAACAACACCCGCGACTTGCGTTCCTGGGTGATGGAGAACGTGGCCAGCACCAGGTCGGCCCGGTCGTCGGCGAGCACCTTCTCCCGGTCGGCGGCCAGCACCGGCACGAACTGCGGCCGTGCCCCGAGCTTGCCGGCGAGGTAGCGGGCCACGTCCACGTCGAGGCCCTCGAACCCGCCGGAAGCCGTGCGCACGCCGATCCCCGGCAGGTCGGTACGGACGCCGATCCTGATCGTCTCCTTGCCCATCACGCTCTCGACCCCGCCGGTCCCGCAGGACACCGCCACGAGCGCCAGAACGGCCAGCGCCGCGATCCGCCTCATCGGTACTCCCTCAGCCGGGGCCACACGCCAGCGGCGATCAGGACGGCGGCCGCGCCGAGCGCCCACGGCGCCAGCCGCCACAGCCCGTCCAGCGCCCCGTCACCGGCGGCGACGGTCTTGGTGAACGTCGCCTCGTAGCGCTCGCCGACCGTCACCAGTTCCTTGTCGAACGCCGTGAAGCTCTTGGCCAGCTCGTCGAGCTTGGCCGAGACGGCCTGCGGGGTCTGCCCCGAGGTCGCCAGCGCGCGCATCCGGCCGTCGGCCTCCTGGAAGCGCCGGTAGGCGGCGAAGTTACCGGGGATGTTGCCGCGGACCGGGGCCAGCAGGCCCAGGCTGACCTGCCCGTTCTTGGCCAGGGTGGCGTGGTAGGCCTCCACGTTGCCGCCGTCGGCGTAGACGAGCGACTGCGACTTGTCGAGGAAGGCGTGCTCGTAGGTGTCGGCTCTGTCCGGGTCGAGCAGGTAGCGCGCCTGGTCGGCGTGGAGGCTGTTGCCGATGGCGCGGGCGCGGGCGGTGGTCAGCACCGCGTCGAAGCCGTCGCGCTTGGCCGCCGCGATCGACTGCAGCGCCTGCCCCAGCACGCCCACCCCGACCAGCCCCGCGATGACGGCCAGCCCGGTCGCGAGGAGCAGCGCGGGCGCCAGCCGCCGGCGGAAGGCACGGGCCAGATAGAGCTGCAGGGCCACGATGAGCCCGCCGACCGCGATCAGCGCGGCGATCAGCCCGAGCATGAGCAGCCGGACGGCCGCGCTCTCCTCGTCGTGGGTACGGCGCACGATCGTGCCGCTCTCCAGCGTCAGGTTGTACGCCTTCGGCAGCAGCTCCAGCCGCATCAGGTCGGTGGCCTGCCGGTAGACGCGCAACACCTCCACCGGAGGTACGCCCGCGGCGTGGGCCGACTGGGTGTTGAGCAGCAGGGCCTCGCCGGCCAGGCGTTCGTAGCGGCCCAGGCCGTCCAGGACGGACTGGATGGTGAGCCGCTCCGCCGGGTCCCCGTCGGCCAGCTCGAACGCGTCCAGCAGCGCCTGGTTGGCCTCCGTGCGGCGGCGCTCGTACTGGGCCAGGGCGGCGGTGCGGCGCTCCTTGTACTGGCTGCCCATGAGCAGCACGTCGGCGACCTGCGCGTCCATGTCGCTCAGCCCGAGATAGAGGCCGGCCGTGGCGACGACCTGCGGGCCGGAGTCGTGGCCGATCACCCGCAGGCCCTCGCGGGCGCTGCCGCTGCCGAAGGCGAGCAGCGCCGACAGCAGCGCGAGCGCGATCAGCACCGCGCCGGTGAGGGTGCGGACGCGGCCGGGCACGCTGTGGCGCGAGACGGCGTGCTGCGTGATCACCGGCGCGGGGACCGCGCTCTGGGTCTGCGCGGGCGGTGGCGTGGTGGCGGGCTGGACGATCGTCATGGCATGTTCTCGCGGATGGTGATGACGGTCCACGCGCCCACGTGGATGCGGTCGCCCGGCTTCACCGGCACCGGCACGTTGACCTTGAGCGCCTTGCCGTTGACGCGGGTGCCGTTGGCGGAGCCGGGGTCGACGAGGTCCCAGCCGCCGTCGTCCCTGAGCAGGAGGACGGCGTGCAGGTGGGAGACGCCCGGGTCCTGCGGCGGGCCGCTGAGGTCGATCTCGGGGTCGTTGCCGCCGGAGGATCGGTGCCGGCCGATCCGCACGTGCCGGCCGGCCATCGCGAACGAACGCTCGGGACAGTACGGCGGGAAGGCCATGGCGGCCGCGTCGGGACCGCCTTCGGCGATGATCTCGTTGAAGTAGGCCCGGTCGGCGCCGGCGATCGCCTCCCAGCGCGTCGGCGGGGTCGCGCCAGGGCCGGGGGAGACGGGGGAGGACAGGTCCGGGTGGCCCTGCGTGTCGGCGGGTGCGTTGAAGTCGTGGCCGCAGACCTCGCAGAACTGCCCCGCCCGCGGCGCCTGGCACACCGGGCACGGCTCGCCGCCGCCGGCCGGGGCCGCCGCGACCTGAGTGGGGGGCTGGACGGTCAGAGAGGCCGCGACCCCGCCGCCGGGCATCTGGGTGCCGCAGACGTCGCAGTAGTCGTCGGCGCCCGACGGGTGCCCGTTCGGGCAGGTGGCCATCAGCCCTCCTCCTTCCTCAGCTTGCTGGTGCGCACCGAGCCCGTGTCGAGCTCGATCATGTCGGCCTTGTCGACCTGGCGGCGCAGCCGGGCGGTGCCGGAGGAGTCGATCTCGACCACCTTGTCCAGCAGCCTCGCGGTGTCGCCGTGACCGGACTCGACCGCGATCTTCCTGGCCCTGGCCAGACGGGCGGTGGCGGTGTCCAGGTCGCCGGCGTCGCGGGCGCTGAGTCCCTCCTGGATCAGCACGGCCATCTCGGCCTGGCCGCTGTAGTGGGCGACCTTCGGGTTGAGCCGGGTGGACAGGGCCAGGTCGTCGGTCCACTGGGCCAGCACGTTGCCGCTGGCGAAGACCTCCTGCGTGTCCGGCAGCACGAGCTTCACCCAGCCGGCCCTGATCTCGTTGCCGATCTGGCCGGGCTGGTCGAGCTCCACGCACAGGTGGTAGACGCGCTCCTCGGCGCCCCAGGAGCCGGTCGGGTAGTCGCCGGTCAGCGGGTTCACGTCGGTGCGCTTACCGGTGAGCTCCACGAGCGTGGGGTTGACCTGCTTGACGAACTTGATCCGCGAGTTCTGCGGCGCCCACAGGCGCAGGGCCAGCTCGGCCACGGTCTTGCCCATCGACTGCTGGGTCAGGTCGCGGAAGAACGCGGCCAGGTCGCCCTGGTTCCTGACGAAGGCGGAGGTGCCCAGCAGCGCCTCGGCCACCTTGCGCAGCTCGGCCGGAACCCAGTCCTCGCCGATGCCGAGGCTGTCGCAGACGAACCTGCCCTCGCACGCCTGCAACGCGCGGGCGAAGACGTCGGCGCTCTGGTTGTTCTGCCCGTCGGTCATCAGGATCGCGTGCTTGATGGCGTTCGGGTGGTAGCGGAACAGGTTCTCGGCCAGCTGGAGCCACCGGCCGATCTCGGTGCCGCCACCGGCGCCCAGCCGCCTGATCGCGCCCAGCGCCTCCTTGCGCGAGGCACCGTGCGCCGGGACCAGCCTGCCGCTCTGCGGATAGATCACCGCGGCCTCGTGGTTGCCGGCGATCACCGCGAAGTGCACGCCGTCGCGCAGCGCCTGCACCGCCGCGGAAGCGGCCTCCCTGGCATCCCTGATCTTGCTCCCGCTCATGGAGCCGGACACGTCGATGATGATGATCTCCGCGGCCTCGGTGGGCCCCGTGTCCTTGGTGACAGTCCCGGAGGACTCAATCGTCAGGACGGCGTGCACCTCCCGGCCGTCGGTCGGCAGGAACTTGTTCTGGTCGATATTCAGCTTGAAGTCAGCCATCAGTGCCTCCTAGGGGGTTCACGGGGATCAGAACGACGGTCACGTTGTCCCGCCCGCCCGCGTCGAGCGCGTGCTTGAGCAGGTCGCGGGCGAGCGCCTGAGGCTCGCCCGCGTCGGGCACACCGTCGCCGAGGTAACCGGACAGGCCGTCCGTGCACACGCACAGAAGGCCCGGCTCGCTGGGCGCGAAGGTCCGCACGTGCGGTTCGACCGGACCGGCGTCGGCGCCGAGCCAGGCGGTGATCTCGCCGGTGGGCGCGGCGTCGTCCACGGTCAGCTGGGTCCAGCCGGGCAGCCAGTACGCGCGGCTGTCGCCCGCCCAGGCCAGCGTGATCCGCCCGCCGCCCACCAGCGCCGAGACATAGGTACAGGCCGGCGGGTTGTCCGGGTCGTCGGCCAGATCGGCGACGGCGCGGAAGGCCAGCTTGAACGCCTCCTCCGACGAGGCGCCGCCGGCCAGCGCGGCCGAGGCGGTCCGGACGGCCGCCGCCGACGCCTCGTCCGCCCTGGGCGAGGAGGCGACGCCGTCGCAGACCACCGCCACGGTCATGCCGCCCGCCTCCAGCAGCGCCATCGCGTCCTCGTTGCGGGTACGGCGCAGCCCCTTGTCGGTCACCCCCGCGGCGCCCGTCTCCAGGGTCGCCTCCTCGTGGTCGCGGCCGGTGGGCTGGCGCAGGCCGCAGCGTTCGCAGTAGCCCTCGGGGTCCACGGTGGGGGTGCCGCACGCCGTACACGTGGGGGCGTTGAGCGGGTGGCCGCAGGCCTCGCAGAAGGAGTCGGACGGCAGCACCGAGGCCGCGCAGAGGGGACAGGTCATACCCACGTCCTCACCCGGACGGCGTTGGCCCGGTCGACCAGTGCGTGGCGTTCGCGGCGGGAGGTCGCGGCGTGGGCCAGGCGGCGGTAGATGCCCTCCAGTTGGCCGCGCACGCTCTCCTCGGTGAGCGGCTGCCCGGCGATCGTCAGGCCCGCCTGCGGGGCCGCCGTCGCGAGCCCGGCCAGTGCCGAGGTCAGGACCTCCGCCAGCATGCCGTCGCGGCGGCTCTGGTCGAGGTCGGTCAGCGCGTCGAGGCGGTCGGCGGCGCCGGCGGCCTCGCGCGCGTCGCCCGCCCGGGTGCGGGCGCCGATGGCCACGCAGGCGAGCTGGGCGGCCACGCGGTGGCTGGAACTGGCCGGCACCTGGTCGAGCACGCGTACCGCCGAGGCGGTGTCGCCCGCGGCCAGATGGCGTCTGGCCAGGCCGAAGGCGGCACTGACGTAGGAGTGGTCGGTACGCCAGACGGTCTCGTACCAGCGGCCGGCGTCCTTGCCCGCGGCCTCCAGGGCCAGGGCGTAGGCCAGCTTGGGTGCGAGCTCGCCGGGCAGCATGGTGAAGGCCTCGTCGAACAGCCCGGCGGCCGTGTCGGCGTGGCCGGTGGCCAGTGCGTGCACGCCCCGGTACCAGGTCAGGCGCCAGTCGCCGCCCAGCGTGCCGGCGGCGTCGGTGAGCGCCTGCCCGGCCTCCGGGCTGCCGGTCTCGGCCAGCAGCCTGATCCGCGTCAGGACGGTCTCGGGCGTCTGCGGCATCGCCTCCACCTGGGCGAGCAGCTGCTGCGGGAAGCGCCCGGCGAGCCCCGCCAGCGCGCCGGCCGCGGGGTCGGCGGGGTCGGCCAGCGGCACCGGCATCGCCGCCGCGGCCTCCAGCGGATCCAGCTCGGCGAAGACCCGGGCCGGGTCGGGGGACAGGGCCGCGCCCGCCGCCAGGCGTTCCGGCCCGAACAGCCCGGACACCTGCGGGAACGGGACGCCTTCCGCCTCGGCGCTGATCTCCCGCAGCACGCCGGTGAGCTGCTCCTCCATCTCCGCCGCGCTCTGGAAGCGGGCCAGCGGCTCGGGAGCGGTCGCCCGGCGCAGCAGCCGGGTGAAGGACTCGTGCCCGCAGTCGGCCGGCAGCGGGTTCTCCTTGCCGTCGCGCACCGGGCTGAAGCCGGGTATGGCCAGCACCGCCAGCGTCCTGGCCACGGTGTAGAGGTCGGAGACCACGGAGGAGGGCAGGTCTTCCAGTTCGGGCGCGTGGTAGCCGCGCGTCACCCACGAGGTGCCCGGTGGCGAGCCGAGCCGCTGGACCGCGCCCAGGTCGATGAGCTTGAGCCGCCTGCCGACGCGGATGGCGTTGGCGGGCTTGAGGTCGCAGTAGACCAGGCCCTGCTCGTGCAGGTAGCCGAAGGCGCGCAGGATCTCCCTGCCGTACTTCAGCGCGTCGCGCAGCGGGATCACGCCCTGGCGGCGCAGCTGGTGCAGCGACTGGCCGCCGACGAACTCCATGACGATGTAGCTGAGGCCGTCGTGGTGCTGGAAGTTGATGATGTCGACGATGTTCGGGTGGTCGACGGAGGTGAGGAAGCGCCGCTCGGCCTCGGCCGCGGCCAGGGCCTCGGCGTCGTTGGTGTTGAGCAGTCCCTTGAGCACGACGGGCTTGCCGTCGAGGTTCTGGTCGGTGGCCAGGTAGATCCAGCCGAGACCGCCGTGGGCCATCGCGCCCCGCACCTGGTACTGGCCGCCGACCAGGTCGCCCTCCACCAGCTTGGGGCTGAAGGAGAAGCGGGTGCGGCAGTTCGGGCAGAACCCGTCGGCACGGCCGGGCTGTCCGTCCCTGCCGCGGCCCACCGGCCGGGTGCACGAGGTGCAGAAGCGTTTGTCCTCGGCCACGTGCGGGTCCTTGAGCACCACGTCGTCGGGGTTGACGACCGGCACCGGCGGCAGGTCCTCCAGCGAGGATGCCAGCCGGCCGCCGGTCGAGCGGCTCACCGGGCCGCTGACCGGCGTGCTCATGGGCGTGCTCAGGGGACCGGTGGCCGGGGAAGCGCTCTGCGTGGCGGGCGGTGCGGCGGCCGGGTGGCCGCAGTGGTCGCAGTAGCCGTCTTCGATGGTGCCCGGGCAGCCCGGCTGGGCACACGTGGTCATCGGCTGCCTCCATGAATGGCGTTCTGGTAGAGGTCGACGGCGGTGGCCGCCTGCCTCAGGTCGCAGGGGGCGGTCCAGAGGATCTGGTGCGCCCGCTCGTACAGACGGGTGAACTCGGTGTTCTCCGCCAGGCCGACCCTGGCGGCCTTCGCCTGGGTGGCGGTGAGCCTGCCGCGCAGCTCGTCGCGGCGGCCGATGAGGCCGAACAGCGCCCGCGTGCTGGCCCGCGCCTTGTCGGCGGCCTCGGCGGCGGCTTTCTCCAGCGCGTCGAGGCGGGCCGATCTCGTGAGCCAGCCCTCGGTCGCGGCGTCGAGGCCGGACAGGTGGGCGACGAGGTCCCGCAGGCGGTTCCTGGGCGCCGCGGACGGCGGCAGGACGATCTTGACGACGACCTGGCCGTGGGCCATCCTGGCCTCCGCCTCGGCCTGCCGTACCGTGTCGATGGCGGCCAGCAGCCGGTCGCGGCGGGTGGCGTAGTCGCGCTTGGCGCGCACGGCGCGCTCCAGGTCGGCGCGGCTCGCGTCGAGGAGCTTGGTGAGGCGGTCCAGTTCGGGGCCTGGGGGAGCGCAGCCGATGGGGTCCTCGACGACCTGCGCGCGCACGCGGGCGAGGTCGGACTCGATCGCGCTGAGGTCCAGGCGCTCGCCCAGCTCGGCGGTCAGCGCCGCGAGCGCCTGCGCGCCCGCCTCTGCCTGCTCGATGCGGGGCAGGGCGGGGTTCCAGACCGCGTCGACGTCCTGCAGGGTCTTGGCGATCTCGCCGAACGCCGCGTCCATCCTGGCCACCGTCTGGTCGAGGGTGAGCAGCTCGTCCGGTTCCGCCTCGCCCAGCGTGCGCTGCTCCACGGGCTTGGCCGCGGCCTTGAGCACGACGGACGGGCCGGTCAGCAGCGTGGTGATCTCGGCCAGTTCCGCGGTACCCGGTTTACCGCGCCGTGCCCGTACCTCCTCCGCCTGCCGGAGCACGGCGCGGTAGAGGTCGTACAGCGCCCACATCGCGGCCACCGACGCCTGCGCGGCGGCCCACCTGCTCGCCGTGGCGCCCCGCAGGGTGGCGCCCTTGAGCAACTGGTAGGTGTTGTGGGCATCCAGGTCGAGAAGGTCGCCCGAGATGCGGTCGCGTTCCTCCGCGCGTGCTCGGAGCTCATAGTCGGCGCCTTCCCGGCTCATGGGCAGACCCAGGCTCATCACACTCCCCGTTCAGGCCAGGTAGGGGGATCCCTGACTTGACCCTGATTCAACCCTGTGACGCCTGCATTTGGCTTGAATCCGCGCATACCGTCGATGACATGGGACGAATTCTTCTGATCATCGCCGCTCTCGTCGCGGCCTTCATTCTGCTCGGCCCGCTCGTGGGCCTCGTGTTCACGCTGATCAAGTGGGCCCTGATCATCGGCGCCGTCGGGCTCGGCGTCCTGCTGCTGAAGAAGGTGCTCACCGACTGAGGTCGCCTTGGTGGCGTACGTCACTCTCCACTGTTAGGTTAGGGGAAGCTAAGTTAGGGGCACCTTACGTCACCAGGAGAGCCCATGGCTTCCGTGCTCCGGACGCTCGCCCTGAGCGGTTGTCTCGCTCTCGCCCTGGCCGCCTGCGGCGGCACTGACGACGGAGCCGACGGCGGCACCGGGAGCGGCAGCGGCAGCGCCGGTTTCACCCAGGCCGCGCCCACCGGCGCGGTCAAGGAGACCGTGGCGGTGGCCGCCACCGACACCACCTGCGTGGCCGAGAAGACCGACCTGGCCGCCGGAGTCATCAAGTTCGCGATCAAGAACCAGGGCGCCCAGGCCACCGCGGTCTACGTCTACCGCGCCGACAAGAGCGTGGTCTCCGAACGCAACAACATCCAGCCGGGAGCCTCCGGTGAGCTCGTCGTCGAGCTGGGCGGCGGCTCCTACCAGCTGGCCTGCAAGCCCGGCCACAAGGGCGAGGGCATCCGCCAGGACTTCAAGGTCTCCGGCGAACTGGCCAAGCAGGCCGACCCGCGCGTCACCCGCGCGGTCGAGGACTACCGCGCCTACGTCACCGCGCAGGTGGACGACACGATCGCCAAGACCAAGGGGTTCGTCGCCGCGGTCGAGAAGGGCGACGTGGACCGGGCCAAGGACCTCTACGCTCCCAGCCGCTACGGCTGGGAGAGCATCGAGCCGGTGGCCGAGGCGTTCGGCGACATCGACCCCAAGGTCGACCTGCGCGAGGCCGACCTCGAAGAGGGGCAGCAGTGGACCGGCTGGCACCGCCTGGAGAAGGCCCTCTGGACCGCGCCCGGCACGCTGGCCAAGGAGGAGAAGTACGGCGACCTCCTGCTCAAGGACCTCGCCGACCTCAAGTCCCGCATCCCCAAGGCGCAGATCGACGCCACCTCCATGGCCAACGGCGCCAAGGAACTCCTCGACGAGGTGGCCACCGGGAAGATCACCGGCGAGGAGGAGGCCTTCTCGCACACCGACCTGTGGGACTTCGCCGCCAACGTCGAGGGCGCCAAGAAGGTCTACGACCTGCTCACGCCCGTTCTGCAGGAGAAGAACCCGGCCCTGGTCACCACCCTGGACACCGAGTTCGCCGACCTGGACGAGCTGCTGAAGGCGCACGCCTCCGGCGACGGCTGGGTCACCTACGACAAGCTGTCCAAGGCCCAGGTCAAGGAGCTGGCCGACGGCGTCAACGCGCTCGCCGAGCCGCTGTCCGGGCTGGCCGACGCCGTGGCGGGCTGAGCCGTGGCCGTCTCCCGCAGGAAGCTGCTCACGGGCGCGGGCCTGGCGGCCGGCGCGGGCGTCGCGGTGGCGGGAGTCTCCCTGGTACGGCTCGGCGGCCCGGAACCCGCCCGGGCGGCGCCGTCCGCCGTCCCCTTCCACGGCCCGCACCAGGCCGGCATCGCCACCCCGGTCCAGGACCGGCTGCACTTCGCCGCCTTCGACCTCGTCGAGCCCTCAGTGCCCAAGGCGGTGGCGCTGCTGAAGGCGTGGACCGAGGCGGCCGTACGGATGACCGCCGGGCAGGAGGTCGGCAGAGGTGCGCTGGGCTCGGCGCTGGCCCCGCCCGACGACACCGGGGAGGCGCTCGGGCTGCCCGCCTCGCGGCTCACGCTCACCGTGGGCTTCGGCCCGTCGTTCTTCGACCGGCTCAAGCTGACCGCCCACCGGCCCGCCCAGCTGCGGAGGCTGCCGCACTTCCCGGCCGACAAGCTGGATCCGGCGCGCAGCGACGGCGACCTGTGCGTCCAGGCGTGCGCCGACGACCCCCAGGTGGCGGTGCACGCGGTCAGGAACCTGGCCAGGCTGGCCTTCGGCGCCGCCGCGGTGCGCTGGTCGCAGCTCGGCTTCGGCAAGACCTCCTCCACCACGCCGGACGCCCAGACGCCGCGCAACCTCATGGGGTTCAAGGACGGCACCAACAACATCGCCTTCAACGACCGGGCCGCGCTCGACCGGCACGTGTGGGCGGGCGCGGAGGCGCCGTCGTGGCTGCGCGGCGGCTCGTACCTGGTGGCCAGGCGGGTCCGGATGCACATCGAGACCTGGGACCGTACCTCGCTGCGGGAACAGGAGGACATCTTCGGGCGGACCAAGGGGGAGGGCGCGCCCTACGGCGGGCGGCGCGAGCACGACGCGGTCGACCTGGCCAGGCAGCCCGCGGACTCGCACGTGCGGCTGTCGAACCCGGATTCGCTGGGCGGGGTGCGCATCCTGCGCAGGGGCTACTCGTTCACCGACGGCACCGACGGGCTGGGGCGGCTGGACGCGGGGTTGTTCTTTCTCGCCTACCAACGCAACCCCGAAACCGGATTTATCCCGATTCAGCGGGCGTTGGCTCGGCAGGATCCGCTCAACGAGTACATCCAGCACGTCGGGTCCGGGATCTGGGCCTGCCCGCCGGGCGTCGCACCCGGGCAGTTCTGGGGGCAGGCGTTGTTCGGGGTAAGGGCGTAGTCGTTACGGCGGGCGGCCCGTGAGCCCTCACGGGCGGCGCTCGACGGAGGCCCGCTGGGGGCGGCGGGGCGGGGGGATGGCGAAAGCCGTACGAGATCCTCAGGTTTTTGGGGGTTTGGGTTTTGACGTGGGGCGCGCATAGTGGGTTGATGGAAGCGCGGCCCGCGGTCGATGACGCCGCGCTCGGGCGCGAGGCCATGGCCGTGCTCGAGGCGAACTGGACGGGGACCGCTACCGTGCCCGCGCCCGGCCTCTACCCCCACCAGTGGAGCTGGGACTCCGGCTTCGTCGCCATCGGCCTCGCCCGCCACCGCCCCCAGCGCGCCCACGCCGAGCTCGCCGGGCTGCTCGCCGGGCAGTGGTCCACCGGCATGGTGCCGCACATCGTCTTCCACACCCCCGAGGCGTACTTCCCCGGCCCGTCCGTCTGGCGCTCCCAGGACCACGCCGCGGCGCCCGGCGGCGTCCTCACCTCCGGCCTCACCGCGCCGCCGCTGCACGCGCTCGCCACCTGGTGGATCTGGCGGCACGGAGGTGACGCCGCCTTCGCGCGCCACCTGTATCCGAAGCTCGCCGCCCAGCACGCCTACCTCGCCGCCGCCCGCGACCTGGGCGGCTCGGGACTCGCCGCGATCATCCATCCGTGGGAGTCCGGCATGGACGACAGCCCGTCCTGGGACGAGCCGCTCGCCGCCCTCCCCGAGATCCGGTACGGCTACCGCAACGTCGAACTCGACGAACGCCACCCCGACAGCGACCACGACCGCTACGTCTGGCTCGCCCTGCGCTACCGCAACGCCGGATACCGCCCCGAGTACCTGCGCGACGAGCACCCCTTCGCCGTCGAGGACCCGTTCTTCAACGGCATCTGGCTCGCCTCCTGCCAAGCCCTCGCCGAACTCGCCCGGGTCGCGGGAGCCGACCCCGCACCCCACCGCGAGCAGGCGGAACGCATCAGGCAGGCGCTGCTCGACCGGCTCTGGGACGGCTGCTTCTACGCCCGCGACCTGCGTACCGACCGCCTCATCCGGGTCAGCACCATCGGCGCGTTCGGCCCCCTGCTCGACCCCGGCCTGCCCGCCGACCACGTGCGCGTCCTGATCGACGTGCTGGAGTCGGCCAGGTTCATGGGCGCCACCGGCTATCCCGTTCCGAGCTGCGAGATCAGGGCCGCCCAGTTCGACCGCACCCGCTACTGGCGCGGCCCGTCCTGGGTCAACACCAACTGGCTGCTGCGCCGTGCCGCCGCCGTCCACTCACTCGGCCAGCTCTCCCGCCAGCTCACCACCGGCACCCTGCGTCTGGTCAGGCAGGCCGGGTTCCGCGAGTGCTTCGACCCGTTCGACGGCAGCGGGCGCGGGTGCAGGGACTTCTCCTGGAGTGCGGCGCTCACCCTCGACCTGCTGGCCGATAGCGTGGAGGAATGAGCTTCCTGAGCCGCCTGCCCGCCGACGTCCGCAAATCCCTGGCCACCGAGCCGGGGGAGCGCGTGCTCGCCTTCGCGCCCTCGGGCGACGGGTACGTGGTGGCCACCGATCGGGCGTTGTTCCTGCCTGACGGGGGGCGGGTGCCGTACGAGACGATCGACCGCGCGGCGTGGAGCGAGGACGGCGTGCTGAACGTCGCGACCACCACCGGCGAGCGTCACCAGGCGCCGGTGCGCGAGCCGCGCCGCCTGCCCGAGACGGTACGCGAGCGGGTGAACGCCACGATCGTGGTCAACAAGCACGTGCGGCTGCCGGGGCGGGGCGGAGTGCGCCTGGTCGCCCGCCGCCCGCCGGGCGGCGACGTGAAGGAATGGACGCTCGTGTTCGACGAGGGCATCGACCCCGACGACCCGGGCGTGCGCGCCCAGGCCGAACAAGCCCTTGAGGGTGTACGGCGGAGCATGGGCGTCTAGACCGTCGCCAGGAAGTCCCGGACGGCGGCGGCGAACGCCTCCGGGGCCGAGGTGTAGACGAGGTGGTCGGCGTCCACCTGGGCCGCGGTGGTGCCGGGGCGGCGATCGACCATGGCGCGCACCTGCTCGGCGGGGATGACGCCCCTGGTCGCGTGGACGAGCAGGGCGGGGCAGCCGCTCTTCGTCCAGTCGGCCCAGTGGTCGCCGTGCACGTGCTCCTCCGACTCGTACATCTCCTTCGGGTGGAACGGCAGGCGCCAGGTGCCGTCGGGGTTCTCCCTCAGCCGGTCGGCGAAGAAGGGCGCGGCCTGGCCCAGGCCCGTGATCAGCGCGTCGCGGGTCGGCGCCGAGTGGGGCAGGCTCAGCAGGAAGCCGAAGGGGTTCTTGCCGTCCAGCCCCAGTTCCGCCGGTCCCTCTGCGTTGACGAGCGCGCTGACGCGGCCGGGGTGGCGGGCGGCGAACTGGTAGGCGTTGATGGCGCCCAGTGAGTGCCCCAGGAGCGCGACGCGGTCCAGGTTCAGGTGGTCAAGCAGGGCTTCCAGGTCGGCCAGGTAGCCCTCGCGCGAATAGTCCGCGGCACGGTCGGACTCGCCCTGTCCGCGCTGGTCGGGGGCGATCAGCCGCCGGCCGGGGCCCAGGTCGGCGGCCAGGCGGGCGAACGTGGCGCCCTCGGACAGGTGTCCGTGCAGCGCGACCAGCGGGCGGCCGGGGCCGCCGAAGTCGAGGTAGGACAGGCGGCGGCCGTCGATGGTCAGTTCGGCGCGGTTCTCCATGAGGTGACCCCTTTCGCGGTGATGGTGGCAGAACCGTAGCCTCCGTTTGCGCAAACGCGCAAGACGATCGTCTAAGACGAATGTTCCGCTACGATCGCGGCATGGGAAATCGCGAAGACCTTCTCGCCGGGGCCCGCCGATGCCTGGAGGAGAGGGGGTGGGCGCGCACCACCGTCCGCGACATCGCCGCGGCCGCGGGCGTCAGCACGGCCGCCATCGGCTACCACTTCGGCTCCCGCGAGGCGCTGCTCACCGCCGCGCTCATCGAGGCACTCGACGACTGGGGTACGGAAACGGGCCGCACGCTTGCCGCCTACGGAGCCGGAGACGCCACGCCCGCCCAGCGTTACGAGGCCATGTGGGACCGGGTGATCGAATCCTTCTCCGCGCACCGGACGTTGTGGCTGGCCTCCATCGAGGCGCTCGTCCAGGCCGAGCACTCCGACGAGCTACGCCGCTACCTGGCCGGCGGGCAGGCTCAAGGGCGGCAGGGGCTGGCCGCCATCCTGGTCGGCGTCGAAGAGGGCGCCGCCGGTGACGCCGAGGCGCGTACACTCGGCGCGGTTCAGATGGCCCTGCTCACCGGACTGGTGACACAGTGGCTCACCAATCCGGGCCAGAGCCCGGCCGGGGCCGACGTGGTCGCCGGCCTGAGGGCGCTGGCCCGCATCGTCTCTCAGTAGGGAACGCCGGTCTCCTCGGGCTTGCGTTCCTCGTCCGGCCAGCCGGTGCCCGTGTCATGGTGGTTGAACCGCGACAGGAACGGAACCCGGTCGCCGACCTTGGCCTTCGTCTTCGAAGCCGCCTTGGAGACCTGTGCTCCGAGCAGCCCCGCGGCCTCCTGCACCGTGGGACTGTCGGCCACCCGCTGGGCGGCCCGCTTGATCTGCTCGTAACGCTCACGACCGGCGCGGCTGCCCAGCACATAGCCCACAGCCAGGCCAATCGCGAATGTCATCCGATAACGCATCTTGCACCTCCGCTGTCTCCCGGCCTACCCCACTATCGATGCGACACGCACTCCCGGAGTGCGCTAATCTATTCATGCGCCGAACGAGAGGCCCAAAGCCCCGCCGATCAGCGCGAAGTTCGATCCCGTGTAGCTCAACCGGCAGAGCAGCCGGCTGTTAACCGGCAGGTTATAGGTTCGAGTCCTATCGCGGGAGCAGGACAGTGCCCACCGAGGCACAGCTCAGGCCCTCTACCCAGACAACAGGTAGGGGGCCTGAGCCGTTCCGGGGGCCACTACCCCGTTTGCTCGTCGTTGCCGAAGATGATCTGGGCGCCATGCCCGCCTTCTTGGTGGTCACCCGTAGGCCCCGCAGGGCATCGAGCAACGTTCCATCATCGCGGGTGAAGACCAGTCCGTGTTCCTGCCACAGTTCACCGGCGGCGAGTCGCCGAGCGGTCTGACGGGCTCGGTGCTTCTCGAGGTCCTCGACCACGAGCACCGGCAGAGCGAGGGCACGGCGACTTCTTGATCTTCGGCGATAGGGGCGTTGGGGAGTTGTGGTAAATAGGTCGCTAGCCGGGACCGATCAAAACGGTGGGATCCTGGTTCGAGCCGATTACATCGCCAGTTCGGGGATGAATGCCGCCAGGGCGCTTGATACCATGCTGACCGCATTGGCGCCTCTCGTAGTGCGCACCGTACTATCGCTTCCCACAGCACGGCTAAACGGCGAAAAGCAGGTAAGAGTGGCGATTCGCCGCTGGTTTCCGGCGTCACTGCTGCTGCGGCCGTCGCCTCGATCTCCGCTCGCACATCGCGGCTGGCGGAGTGGATCAGCCAAACCATCGCCAGCCAAGGTATCGCGGCGACGGCGCCGACAATGACCAGAACCCCGGCGCGGACATCGAGGCGCGTGACAGGCAACCGTGGCATATGGCTGAACGCTGTGCCGGATGCCTGCGTCACAGCCCCGACCCCGATGGTCACGAACACCACTGCTAGCAGAACGTAAACAACTATCTGAGCATGCTGCGCAGTATCACCCGCGTTCCACTCGTGCCGCAGTTCGGCGATCCCCCGAAGCAGCACGATGAGAAAGAGCAACACGCTGGCCGACGCGGTAACTCGCCACAGGAGCCAGCTCATTGAATGAACCACTGCCTGGCTGGCCGGAGTGCCTTGGCCGGCCCCCCACGACAGAGCGAGCACCACGACCACGAGCACCACGACGGCGAGCACACTTTTCAGCGCGGGCGAGAACCGGACCAGCTTCGAAGACATGTCAACCCCTTGGCCGATTGGCTGCCGGCGAACACTCAAGGATTAGTTTTGAGCGTCCGTCGAACCCGGTCAACGCAAAAGGAATCAGGTGAGCTCAAGGCCGAGATCAGCGCTCAGCCCCAGGTCAACGAAACCTTTGAGAACAGCGACCGAGTGGCGATGTGAATGACATCAGGGTGCGCAAAGTGGCGCTTGCACTCCATCACGACCGCAGCGAAGCTCAGCGCAGGCGCACACAAGGGCCCGGCGCGAGGCAGACTCCGAACCGGAGGTTCCATGGCACTGAGAGACCTTGAAAGCGGTGAAGGCTGGCTTCCCCCAACTGCTCGACTGGTTCGGGATTCAGGTGAGCTCCTGTTCATCCCGCCCAACCTGGGCGAGTCTGAATCTGAGGCCCACGCCTACGCGAGGGAGTGGTTTCGGCGACGCTTCGCGCCCGCGATGAACGCGTTCGAGATCGGGCAACGCGAGGATCTTGATCCCGAACAGGATGCGGATCTGATCGCACAGCTTGGGCAGTATCCCCCAGGGACGAGGGTCGCCTTCGGTGTTGCCTACACCGACGGCTTCCCGCCTCTACCGGAACTCGATGACCCCAACGACGGTGAGTCCTACCGTAGAGGCGGCCTCGCAAGCCGTTGAGCCGGATCGCCACTCTGTCGAAGCCAGCGGGCACGGGGCACGGCTCAGACTTTGATGACGGTGACGCGTACGCCGCACAGCGCGGCAAGGTCCTCAGGGTCGGACGTGAGGACCGTGACGGGTCCTGGAGCGGCGAGCGCGGTGGCGCTGAGCATGGCGTTGATGGCGTGCTTGTGCCCATGCAGGCCGGCGTCGGACAGGAGCGTGGCGGCGTGGCGGGCGACGGTCTCCGTGATCGGCTCGACGACGAGACGGGACAGCGTCCACTCCTGGGCGGGCCGATTGGCGCGGGGGTGGACCACCTCGACGAGAGCGGCGGCGGAGGTGATGACGCGGAGGTCGTCGGCACGAGCGAGAGCGAGCCAGGTAGTGACCGTTCGATCACGCAGAACCGCCTTGGCCAGCCCCTCGCTGTCGAGGACAAGAGTGCCGCTGGGAACCGCGGGGGAACGGGTCACGCGGCTGACCCACCAGCGGCCCGTCCCCGCCGGGCCTGGTGAAGCTGGTCGCGCAACGCTTGGACCTCGTCGTCGGTGATGGGGCCATGCTCGGCCTCCGCGACCTGGATGAGTTCGTTGAGGTTGTCGCGCTCGATCTGGCGGGCCACGGCGGCGGCGACGTAGGCGGACAGCCCGGAAGGGCCGCTCCGGGACCGGGCGGCCTCGGCGATGTCACGCGGCATCGTGATCGAATACTTGCCAGTAGGCTCGCTCATGCTCTTTATCCTGGTGCATCGCGATCGCCTGAATCGTGGGCAGGAACGATCTGTTCGGCACTGTCCTTCCGCGCCTACCCCGGCTGTGCGCACGCCATAGACCAGGAAAGAAAGCCTGGACGGGTGATCGGATCAGTCACGCACGTCCGGTTCCGATCCGCGTCCCGCAGGGAAGCAGTGCTGGACAGAGGCACCGTGAGGGAGGCGGCAATGGACCAAGGCACCCGCGGCGAGCTCATCAGCCGGCTGGCCGAGGCGATCGCGGCCGTCACGACCGCGCACCCGCTGCGGGTCGCCATCGACGGGCCGCCCGCCGCCGGCAAGACCACGCTGGCCGACGAGCTCGCCGTCGTCCTGCGTGCGCGGGACCGCGACGTCATCCGGGCGACCATCGACGACTTCCTCGTCCCCCGCGCGCAGCGCTACCGTCGCGGCCGGTACTCGGCCGAGGGCTGCTACTTCGACGCCCACGACCATGCCGCGTTGTGCCGGGTTCTGCTCGATCCGCTGGGTCCCGGCGGAGACCGGAGGTTCCGGCACGCGGTCTACGACGCGGGCACCGACACGCCATCGTCCCCGCCGGCCATGGCCGCCTCCGCGGACGCCGTACTGCTCTTCGACGGCGTCTTCCTCCTACGCCCAGAACTCATTGACCGGTGGGACCTGCGTATCTTCGTGTCCGTCCCTTTCGAGCGGACGGTGGACCGCGCCCGGGACCGAGGCGCAGCGCTGGCCGGATCCACCGCCGAAATCGAACGGTCCTGGCGCCACCGCTACATCCCCGCCCAGCAGCTCTACTTCGCCACAGCCCGCCCGACCGACCATGCCGACGTCATCGTGTACAACGATCAGCTTCAGCAGCCGGCCTGGGAAGTCCGGCCACACGTGGAGCCCAGCTTCTAGAGGTGGCCGAGGGCCTTGGCCAGTTCGGTGGCGGTGGTGGCGATGACCTTCTGGTCGGGGGAGACGCCGTTGGTGTTGCGGTTGGTGAAGATCGAGATGATGATCGGCGCCTTTGACCTGGGTGGCCAGGCGATCGCGATGTCGTTCGCGGTGCCGTAGTTGCTCGCGCCGCCCGTACCCGTCTTGTCGCCTACCGTCCAGTCCTTGGGGAGTCCGGCACGGATGCGCTCGGCGCCGGTGACGGAGGCGCGTAGCCAGCCGATCAGCCGGTCTCTGTCACCGGGGTGGAGGGCTTTGCCCGCGGTGATTTTGGACAGGCTGGCGGCGGCTGCCGCCGGGGTGCTGGTGTCGCGTACCTCGCCGGGCTTCCATTCGGTGAGGTGGGGCTCGAAGCGGTCCAGGCGGCTGGCGCGGTCTCCCAGGGAGCGGAAGTACGCGGTCAGGCCGGCCGGGCCGCCGATCTGCTTCAGCAGCATGTTCCCCGCGAAGCCGTCGCTCTTGGTGACGGCGGCGCGGCAGAACTGGGCCGGGGTCATGCCGGTGTCGGTGTATTCGCGGGTTTCCGGGGAGTTCTCCAGCACCTCTTCCGGCTTCCAGCGCTGGACGCGGTCCAGGAGGCCGGGGTCGGTGTCGCGGGCCTTTCGCAGGACGGCGGCGCACGCGTACGCCTTGAACATGGAATTGAAGGGGAACCGCTCGTTCGCCCGATATCCGATGGTCTTGCCGGTGGCCAGGTCGATGGCCGCGGCGCCGATGCGCCCGTCGTAGGACTTCTCGAGCTCCCGCAGTTTGCGCTCCAGCTCGGTCTGGGCGGTGCGCGCGTGCACCGGGGAGGCGGAGGCGAGCAATGCGGCCGCGGTGAGCACCGCCGTGGCACTCCGGAAGGGAAATCGCATAGCGGAGAGCAGAGCAGAGATCGCCGCCGCATGTCCAATAGCGATATGGATCATGGATTGATGGCGAAACGGATATGACAGCTCGATGTGGAGTCAGAGGGGCGGGAAGTCGGGGTCGCGGCGTTCGAGGAAGCTGGCCACGCCCTCGGCGAAGTCGGGGCGGCCGAACGAGGCGAGCATCTCCTGCACGGCGGTCTTGGCGGAGGCCTCCAGTGTGACGTCCCAGTCGTTCCACACCTGGCGCTTGATGACGGCCATCGAGGCGGGTGAGCTGTGCACGGCCAGTTCGCGCGCGTACGCCTGAGCGCCGGCCAGCAGTTCGCCGGCGGGCAGGACGCGGTTGACCAGGCCCATCTCGTACGCCTCTGCGCCGGTGAAGACGCGGCCGGACAGCAGCACGTCCATCGCCCGCTGCTGGCCCATCAGCCGGGGCAGGATCCACGACAGCCCGTACTCGGCGACCAGGCCGCGCCGGGGGAAGGCGGTGGTCCACTTGGCCTCGGCCGCGGTGAAGACCAGGTCGCAGACGAGCGCGTGGACCATGCCGAGCCCGGCGCAGGCGCCGTTCACCGCGGCGATGACCGGCTTGCGGATCGTGGTGGGGAAGGTGTTGGGGCGTGGGTCCGGAGTCTCGTCGTAGTCGCCGGTCTGCAGCGCGGTGAGTGTCTGGAAGTCGGCGCCGGAGCAGAAGCCCTTGCCCGCTCCGGTCACGACGACGGCGCGTACCGCGGTGTCCTTCTCGGCCTGTTCGAGCAGGTCGAAGTAGCGGCGGCCGAGCGCGTCGGTCCAGGCGTTGAGCCGCTCCGGACGGTTGAACGTCAGCGTCAGCACGCCCCGGTCGAGCGAGGAGAGAACGAGTTCCGGCATGCCGTAACCGAATCATGTTCTAGGGCGCGCGCGCAAGGACCCCGCTCAATGGCGCGGGACGTAGGCGGGGGTGAGCGTGGACTGGTCGTAGTAGCGGTGGAAGACCGGCGTGGCCGCCCCCGAGATCGGCGGGACGATCCACGACCAGTCCGCCGGGCAGACCCGCCCGGCCTTCTCCTCGCGCTCCAGATGGGTGAGGAAGCGGCGCGATTCGGTGTGGTGGTCGGTCATCGTCACCCCCGCCCGGTCGAAGGAGTGCAGCACCGCCACGTTCAGCTCCACCAGCGCGTGGTCACGCCACAGTGAGCGCTCGGTCGAGGTGTCGAGACCGAGGCGCTCGGCCACCACGGGAAGCTGGTCGTAGCGGGCGGCGTCGGCGAGGTTGCGCGCGCCGATCTCCGCGCCCATGTACCAGCCGTTGAAGGGCGCGCACGGGTAGCAGATCCCGCCGATCTCCAGGCACATGTTCGAGATGGCCGGTACGGCGTGCCACCGCAGCCCCAGATCCGCGAACCACCGGTACTCCGGATGCTCGATCGGCACCTCCAGCACCGCGTCCCCGGGCAGATGGCATAACAGCGGCTCCCCGAACCCCGGCTGGATGACCAGCGGCAGCACGTCGAAGCGCCCCAGGCCGCCCCGCCAGCCCAGTTCGCGGGCCAGCGCGGTCAGCCCGGCGGCACGCGGGTCGCCGATCACCGAGCCGTCGCGGGCGCGGTGGCCGGCGTACCGGATGAGCTGCTCGTTGAGGATGCGCGGACCGGGGCGGGCGGGCGCGTCGGGGGCGAACACCGTGATCGTGGGCCGGATCCTGCCGTCGCCGGTCGCCTGGCGCAGGTGCTCGACGCATTCCAGGGCCACGCCCTCGGCGCTGGAGATCGTGCGCCGGTCGCGGACCTTGAGCGAGCGCCAGTAGAGGCGGCCGATGCAGCGGTCGTTGTTGCGCCAGGCGACCCTGGCGCCGAACTGGAGCTCCTCGGGGGTGTGGGTGTAGGTGCCGTGGCGGGCCACGTCGGTGGCCACCTGGCGCAGGCGGGGCAGCAGGTCGCCGGCGCCGGGGTTCTCGGCGTGGAAAAGCCTGATGAAGCGCTCCGCCTCGCGGAGGTCGACCGTTCGCTCGATGATCGTGTGGATGGAGACGGCATCGAAGGGACGCAGGGACCTGATCCAGGTACGCACGCAGTGAACCAACGCATTCCGCAACACGGATCGCCTGGCCGGTTCCGGGCCGGCCTGACGTCCTCGTGGCGGCGCCCTCTCCACGCCGCCCCGTTTCCGCAGCAGTTCACATCCTTAACCGACAGGCGGGGATTTGTCCCACAAAATCGAAAACTCAGTGATCTTATGGCTACATAGAGTGATGTTCAGGCGAGCTTGCGGGCGCCCTGTGCTGGGGTGGTGCGCAGGTAGCGGGGCTCCTGCCAGCCCTTTTCCGCGTACGCGGCGGTGACCGTACGCTGAACCGCTTCGACGCGCTCGGTGGCGGTCAGGGCGATCACCGAGCCGCCGAAGCCGCCGCCGGTCATGCGGGCCCCCCGGGCGCCGCCCCGCACCGCGGCCTCCGCCGCCACGTCCAGCTCGGGCACGGTCACCTCGAACTGGTCGCGCAGCGACAGGTGGGAGGCGTTGAGCAGCGCGCCGATCTCGGCCGCCTTGCCCGCCCGCAAAAGCCCGATGAGAGCCTCGACCCGGTGGTTCTCGGTCACGACGTGCATGGTCCGCTTGCGTTCGTTGCCCGAGAGCCTGCCCAGCGCGTCCGCCAGGTCGGTGACGTCGCGCAGCGCGGGCACGCCCAGCGTGCGCGCGGCCGACTCGCACTCCGCGCGGCGCTTGGCGTACTCGCCGTCGGCCAGCTCGTGGTGGGCGCGGGTGTCGATGATGAGGATCTCCAGGCCGTCGGCGGCCAGGTCGAGCGGGACGTTGCGGGAGGCCAGCGAGCGGCAGTCGAGGAAGAGCGCGTGGCCCTCCTTCGACAGCGCCGACGCCGCCTGGTCCATGATCCCGCAGGGCATGCCGACGAAGTCGTTCTCCGCCTTCTGGCCGATCAGGGCGATCTCCATGGGGGTCAGGCCCAGGTCGTACACCTCGTTGACCGCGGAGCCGACCGAGACCTCCAGCGCCGCGCTGGAGCTGAGCCCCGCGCCCTGCGGCACGTCGCCGTCAACCGCGATGTCGGCGCCGCGCACCCGGTCGCCGAGGATGGCCAGCACCCCGGCGGCGTACCGCTCCCAGCCCCGGGTGTCGTCGAGCCGCTCGCGGGTGACCGGGCCGCCCTCGGCCTGCAGCGACAGGAGGCGCACGACGCCGTCCGCGCGCGGGCTGACCGCGGCCGTCACGCCCCACGGCACCGCGAAGGGCAGGACGAAGCCGTCGTTGTAGTCGGTGTGCTCGCCGATCAGGTTGACCCGGCCGGGCGCGTGCCAGACGGTCAGGGGATCGGCGCCGAACGCCGCACGGAAAGCTTCAGTAACCCGCATAATCGAACACTCCTCAACAACGGCCCGTCCGTAGACTAGCGCCATGCGGACGCTGGCAGATCCGTCGCTGGGCTCGGTACGGGTCATGCTGAAGGCCGACGACAACAAACCGCGCAAGCTGAAGTACAACCTCGGCCACCCGCGCATCCTCACCTTCGGCGGCGCCTACTCCAACCACATCCGCGCCGTCGCCGCCGCGGGGCGCGAGCGCGGCATCGAGACGATCGGGATCATCCGCGGCGAGGAGCACCTGCCGCTCAACCCGTGCCTCGCCCACGCCGTCGCGTGCGGCATGCGCCTCGGCTATCTCGACCGGGCCACCTATCGGCTCAAGCACACGCCGGCCGTACAGGAGATGCTGCGGGAGCGGTGGGGCGAGGTGGCCATCCTGCCCGAGGGCGGCAGCAACGCGGCGGCGGTACGCGGCTGCGCGGAGTTGCCGGGCGAGATCGGCGAGCCGTACGACGTGATCTGCTGCGCGGTCGGCACCGGCGGCACGCTGGCCGGCATCTCCGCCGGGCTGCCCGAGGGGCGGCGGGCGATCGGCTTCCCGGTTCTGAAGGGCGGCGGCTTCCTGGCCGGCGAGGTGGAGCGCCTGCAGCACGAGGCCTACGGCCGCATCTGGCCCAACTGGCGCCTGGAGACCGGCTACCACTTCGGCGGCTACGCCAAGACCACCCCCGAACTCGACGCCTTCGCCGCCCACCACGGCGTGGAGAAGATCTACGTCGCCAAAATGCTCTACGGCGTCCTCGATCTGGTACGGCAGGGCGCCTTCGCCCCCGGCACCCGGATCGTCGCCCTTGTCACCTCGGGCATCCTGGAGCGATGACACGAAGCGACACCCCCGGCACGTGGGACGAGCGGACCACGCTCGACACCTTCCACGACTACGCCCGCGCCACCGTCGTGCACAAATGCGCCGGACTCGACGACGAGGCCGCCACGAAGGCCCCGCTGCCGGCCTCGCCGCTGATGACGCCCGCCGGAATCGTCAACCACCTGCGCTGGAACGAGCACTACTGGTTCGAGGTGATGTTCCTCGGCGGCACCGACCTCGGCCCCTACACCCAGGACGACCCGGACGCCGAGTTCACCGTCGCCCTGCGGGTGCCGATCGCGAGGCTGCTGGCCGAGTACGAGGAGCAGTGCGAGCGGGTCCGCCGGAAGATCGCCGGGATCGGCCTGGACACCATGTCCCACGGCACGATCGACGGCGACCGGCACGTCACGCTGCGCTGGGTGATCGGCCACATGACCGAGGAGACCGCACGCCACAACGGCCACCTCGACATCATCCGCGAACTGATCGACGGCACCAAGGGCGACTAGCGCTCGGCGCACGCCTTCGAGCGCCCGGCCGAGTCCGGCGCGCCGCCCGGCTAGCCGAGCTGGTCGAGGATCGGGGAGACGAGTTCGTTGAGCTCGCGCACCAGCACGGCGACGGCCCGCTGGGCGCTCTCCTCGACGCGCTCGTGCGGCCCCTCCGGCTCCGGCGGCAGCCCGGCCAGCGGCACCGGCGCCTCCACCAGGAGCGTCGCGCGCAGGAACGGGCTTCTGGCGAAGTCCTGCTGGGTCGGCTCGACGTACTGGCCGAACAGCTCCTGCCAGCCCTGCCAGCCGCGGTCGCGCCACCAGGCGCGCGAGCGGGTGAGCGGCTCGGGCAGCGGCGAGACGATCCGGACGCGGGCGATCAGCGTGCCGTCCCAGGTGTTGCGCGCGCAGGTGGCGTCGAGCACGCGCCGGTCCCAGCGGACGTAGCCGGGGTCGAGCGACGGCGGCGTGGCCAGCCTCCAGGCGGCACAGGCGAAGCGCACCGGAGCGATGTCGCCCCATTCGAACTCCGGCAGGTTCTTCTCCACGTGCGCGGCGTAGCGCCCGTGGCGGTCCCTGTCGAAGTCCTGATCGATCCAGAAGGCCTTGGCCATGGGATCTACCGTACGGCGCGGCGCGGGCTCGGGGGCTGAAGATCCGGGAACGTCCCTTGTGCTGAATTTTCTGACCGATTACGCTTATCTGGTCATAGAATGGAGAACGCATGGCCAGGCCGCCCGCCGATCCCGCGCGGCAGCGGGAGCGCGCCCACCGCGTGCTCGACGCCGCCGCCGAGCTGATCCTGCGCTGGGGCTACGACAAGACCACCATCGCGGACGTCGCGCGCGCCGCCGGCGTCGCCAAGGGCACGATCTACCTGCACTGGAAGACGCGCGAGCTGCTGTTCGCCGCGCTGCTGCGCCGCGAGCGCGTCGCCACCCTGGAGGAGGTACGGCGGGCCGATCCGGGCACCCTGCGCGAGCTGGTCGGGGTGGTGGCCGCCGAGATCATGCGCCGGCCGCTCATGCGCGCCGTGCTGCTGGCCGACACCGACGTTCTCGGCAAGCTGACCACGATGAAGGGCGCCCGTCCCCACGACCCCGGCCAGGTCGAGGCGCTGAACCGGCTGCTCGGCGCGCTCAGGAAACACGGCGCGATCCGCCCCGACCTCACCGACGCCGAGCACGTGAGCGTGCTCGCCTCGGTCGTCTTCGGGTTCCTGACCGCCACGCGGCTCACGCCGGAGCCCTACCGCGTGCCCGCGGAACGGCTGGCCGAACTGCTGGCCGACACCGCGCACCGCGCGCTCGGAGCGGGGCGCGAACCGTCGCCGCGCGAGGCCCGCGCCGTCGCGGAAGCCGTCCGCGCCTACGTCGCGCGGGCCGCGGGCATGGCCGGGCACAAGCTTGAGACCGCTCTCGAAGGGCAACTGCCATGAACGTTCTCCCTCTCGACGACGCGGCCGCCGATCTCGCCGTCGCGGGCGGGAAGGGCGCGTCGCTGGCCCGGCTGAGCCGCGCCGGGCTGCCGGTCCCGCCGGGCTTCCACATCACCACCGACGCCTACCGCGCGTTCACCGCGCCCTTCCGCGAGCGGCTCGGCGCTCCCGGCGCGCGGGAACTGTTCGCCGCGCACGAGATCCCGCCGGACCTGGCCGCCGAGATCCTCGCCGCCTACGCCAAGCTCGGCGACGGCGCGGCGGCGGTGGCGGTGCGCTCGTCGGCGACCGTCGAGGACCTGCCCGGGATGTCCTTCGCCGGCCAGCAGGACAGCTACCTGAACGTCCACCGCGCGGACCTGCTCGACGCCGTCCGCCGCTGCTGGGCCTCGCTCTGGAACCCGCGGGCCGTCGCCTACCGCGAGCGCAACCACGTCCCGCACGACGACGTGGCGCTCGCCGTGGTCGTCCAGGAACTGGTCGACGCCGACGCCGCCGGGGTCATGTTCACCGCCGACCCCGTCACCGGCGCGCGCGGGCACAGCGTGATCAACGCGGCCTGGGGACTCGGCGAAGCCGTCGTCGGCGGCCAGGTGACGCCCGACAACGCCGTGGTCGCCGGCGGGCGCGTGCGCTCGTACACCGTGGCCGACAAGGCCGTCATGACCGTGCGCGAGCCCGGAGGCACCCGCGAGCGGGAGGTCCCCGCCGCGCGCCGCTCCCTGCGCGTGCTCTCCGACGAGCAGGTCCTGCGCCTCGCCGCGCTGGGCGAGAAGATCCAGCGGCTGTACGGCACGCCCATGGACGTCGAGTGGGCCAGGCGCGGCGAGGAGTTCTTCGTCGTCCAGGCCCGCCCGATCACCGGCCTGGCCGAGGAGGTGGAGGAGTGGAACGACAGCCTCACCGGCCAATACCTGTGGACCAGCGGCAACCTCGGCGAGGCCATCCCCGACGTGATGACCCCGGTCACCTGGTCGCTGGTGCGGCTGTTCATCCGCGAGGCCATGTCCGCGTCGGCGATCCCCGGCTACCGTCTGGTCGGCAACATCGGCGGGCGCTTCTACCTGAACCTCAGCATCGCCATCTCCGCCGCCAAGGCGTTCGGCATGAGCAGCAGACTCGGCGCGATCGAGCAGGTCTTCGGCAGGATTCCGCCGGGTCTCGACGTGCCGCTGCTGCCCGCCTCCCGGTGGCAGCTGATCAAGGCCCTGCTGCCGATGGCGATCAGGGTGCGCCGCCGGGTCGCCGCCAACGTGAAGCGGCTGCGGCCCTTCCTCGCCACCGCCCGGTCGCGTTGTGAGGAGTTGCGCGAGGGCGTCGGGCTGATCTCCGAGCCCGCGGAGCTGGCTGCCTTCTGGGAGGAGGCGCTGCGGCCGTACGTCGTGGAGACCTGCCAGATGCTGGAGGCGGCCGGACGCCAGGGCGGCGCCGCGCTCGTCATGACCCGCGACAAGCTGCGCAAGATGGTCGGCGACAGCGACGCCGAGGCCATGCTCACCGGCGCCAACGCCGGCGGCGAGCTGGCCAGCATGGGCCCGATCATCGGCCTGGACAAGCTGGCCAGGGGCGAGATCGACCGGGCGGAGTTCGCCGCCGTCTACGGGCATCGCGGCGCTCACGAGTTCGAGGTCAGCGTGCCCAGGCCCGGCGAGGACCCCGGCTGGATCGACAGGCGGCTCGCCGAGGTCGCCTCCGGCGCCGCCCGCGACCTGCTCACCCGGCAGGAAGAGGCGCGCGCGGCGGCCTGGGCCCGCTTCGACCACCGCTACCCGCGCAGGGGCGCGGCGATGCGCGCGCGGGTGGATAGGTGGAACGCGATCGTCAGAGACCGGGAGGACACCCGGTCGGAGAACATGCGGGTCTTCTGGGCGATGCGCGCGTTCGTGCTGCGGGCGGGGGAGCTGACCGGCCTCGGCGACGACATCTTCTCCCTGGAGATCGACGAGATCCTCGACGTGCTGCGCGGCGGGCGCACGCCACTGGCCTCGATCCCGGTACGGCGCGCCACCTACCGGAGGTACGCCGCCCTGCCGATCTACCCCATGCTGATCGTCGGCCCTTTTGACCCGGTCCGCTGGGCCGCCTCGCCCGACCGGCGCGTCGACCTCTACGACGCCCGCGGCGGCCAGGCGCCCCCGGCGGACACGGTGTCCGGCTTCTCCCCGGCGCGCCCGGCGTCGTCGAGGGCGTGGCCCGCGTGCTGTCGGGTCCCGAGGAGGGCGAGCGGCTGAAGGCGGGGGAGATCCTGGTGACGACGCTGACCAACATCGGCTGGACGCCCATGTTCCCGCGCGCCGCCGCCGTCGTCACCGACATGGGCGCGCCGCTCTCCCACGCCTCGATCGTCGCCCGCGAGCTCGGCATTCCGGCCGTCGTCGGCACCGGCAACGCCACCGCGCGCATCCACGACGGCGACCGCGTCCGCGTCGACGGGGAACGGGGGACTGTGGAAGTCCTCAACGGATGACAAGACGCGTGCGAACGATCACCTCTTGTGGCCACGATGGCGGTCATGACCGACGAGATGGAATGGGAGGCACGGTGCGTCGTCTACCGGCGCGCCAAGCTGGCCCTCGACCGGGCGCCGGCCGCCTCATGCGACGACGGATACGCGCCTCGATTGCTGACCGGTTGCGTGGCACCGGTTGTCTCCTCCCCGTCAATGCTTCACCCCGGGCCGCGGGCCGATCTACAGTGCGGGCGTGACGACGGACAGTGACGGTGATCGCCGTGCGCTCGTACGCGCGCTGGTGGCCGAGTTCGCCCCCCAGGAACTCCCCGACTTCGACCTGATGACCGGCGTGTACTTCGCCGCCCCCGGAGCCGCCCGCCGCGCGCGCAGGGCCCGCGACGAGCCCGGTGCCTCCGGCATCGACCTGGGCGACCCCACCCTCACCAACCTGCTGTGGGCCGTCGTCGGCGGCCTCATGACCGAGATGGTGGTCGCCGGCGTGCGCGACGGCAGGTCCAGGCTGCGGCGCCGCCGCGAGCGCCGCGGGGCGGGCGGCCCTGACGCGCCGGTGCCCGATCTGGGCGAATCCGGCGACCAGGCCAGGCGGCGCATCGCCAAGGATCTGGAGGCCGCCGGCCGCGACCACGCGGAGGCCATCGCCGAACGCGCCGTGGACCGCTGGCGCCGCCGAGACTGGACCCCTCCCCAGTGAGCGGCGGGGAGCGTCCCGGCAACCCGTTCCTGTTACCGGCGGCGACCACCTCCCGCTTCGTTCTGCTGGTCACGATCGTGCTCGCGGCCGCGGCCTCCTCCTTCGACCTGGTCGCGGGCGGCGCCTCGCAGTGGAGCGCGGCCTACGCGCCCTGCGACCTCGCCGCCGACGCAGCCGCCCGAGCCGGCACCCGGGACGCGCGGGCGCTGGCCGCCGGCTACCTCGGCTGCCTGCGCGCGGTCGGCCTGGAGCGGGCCGCGGTCGCGCTGGGCGCCATGCTCGCGGTGGCCGTCGCGATCCTGGTCCTGTACCTGGTCAGGCCCCGGCTGACGATCGCTCGCCAGCATCTGGTGCCCGCGGGAGAGGAGCTGTCGGGCCTGGTCGCGGGGCTGGCGGCAGAGGAGGGGCTGCGCCGTACGCCCGAGGTGCTTCTCGACGCCAACCGCGGCACGCCGGGCGGGCGCGCGTTCGGCCGCTACCCGCGCTACTACCTCCGCCTCAACATCGGAACGCTCCACGAGGCCAGGCAGCGCGGCGACCGGAGCGAGCTGAAGGCGATCGTCCTGCACGAGCTCGCCCACCTCCGCAACCGCGACGTGGACCTGACCAACCTCACGCTGTCGGCCGTGTGGGTCTTCGCGGTGCTGGTCGGCGCGCCGCTGCTGGTCCACACCGCGATCTTCGATCCGGTACGGCTGGCGCCCCTGTCGATCAGGACCCTGGTCGGCGTCGTCCTGGTCGTCCTGCTGGCGGCGTCGGTGCTGCGCGCCCGCGAGCACTACGCGGACGTGCGGGCGGCGATGTCCGGCGGCGCCCCGGTCAGCTCCTGGGGCGATGTGAAGGGCAGCCTGGTCAGGCTGCTGCGGCTGCATCCGCGCGCGGCCGACCGGGCCGAGGTGGTCCGGCAGCCGGGGCGGTTGCTGCGATGGATGCCGGGCGAGGCGCTGGGCGCCGGGATCGCGGCCGGGCTGGTGCTGCCGCACCTGATGGAGTTCGTCAGCCTGTGGCTGAGCAACCTGGATCGGCTGGCGTACCTGGTGAGCGCCTTGCTCGCGGGGCTGCCGGTGGCGGCGATCCTGCTGGCCGGGGCGTTCCGTGCGACGCTCGCGGCCATGGCGGCCGGCCGGCCCGCGCCCAGGGGCGTCGCGGCGGGGGTGGCGCTGGCGGCGGGAATCGTCCTGGGCCTGCTGGGCGCGCCGAGCCGGATGCGCCTGTCCTGGGCGGAGTCCATCGCCGCCGCGCCCGTGGCCGCCGCGGTCATGGCGGTCTTCCTGCTCGCGCTGTGCGTGACATACGTGCGCTGGCTGTCGGCGTGCGCCGGCGCGTGGCTGCCCGTGGCCAGGTCGCGCACGCTGTCGCCCGTCTATCTGGGCGCCCTGGTGCCGGCCACATTGCTGTTCGGGCCCTTCTTCGGCGCCTGGGTCATGTCCGCCGCCATCGGCATCGAGACGCGCGCGCCCGGCACGGCCGTCTGGGCGATCCTGATGTCGGTGTTCGATGCCGGGAAGCTGACCGTCCTGCTCCTGGCCGCGCTGTATCCGCTGGGCTCCTGGCTGCTGTACACCTCGCGAGCGCGGGGGCGGCGGCTGTACCTGGACTCGCCGCGGGAGTACGCCCTGCCGGCCGCCCGGGTCAGGCCGCTCGTGGCGCTCGCCCCCGCCGCGGTCCTGACGTCGCTGGTCGTGGCCGCGGAACTGGCCACGACGGAGCCGATACTGCTGTCGCTGATCGCCGGGTTCGGCCCGGGTGTGCGTACCGACTCCCTCGGCGACATGATGGCCGTGGCCGCCGCGATCGTCGTCGTCCTGGGGCTGCTGCAGACGCTGATCGCGGTCGTGGTGTCGGCGTTCACCGGCCGCGGGCTGGGTCCTTCGCATGCCGTCCTGGCCGCGGTCGCCGGAGGACTGGGCTGTTCGGTGGCGATCGTCTGGGAGCCGCTGGCCAGGACGTGTGCCACCGGGCAGTGCGTGGCCGCGGACCTCCTGTCCCAGTTCGCCGCGCTGTGCATGGGCGTGCTCGGCTTCGGGGTGCTGGTGAGCCTGCTGGGAGCGGGTGCGGTGAGCGCGGTGCGCGCCCTCGTGGCGTTGACGTCCCCGGCTCCCGTCCGGCCCCTGGTGCGCCCGGCGCGTGCGTGGCTGCGCCGTACGCTGGCGGCCGGCGCCCTGGGGGCGTCGGCGCTGTGGATCGCCGGGACGGCGCCGAACTGGCTGCTGCAGTACGGCTTCGTCGACCTCCGGCAGAGCAGCAGCTTCGTCATCGCGGGGAACGCCGTCTCGCCGGGCCCGCCCGGCACGGTCACCGACCGCGAGGCGTGCGCGGCGATGGCGAACGCCTCGCTGGCGCCGAACATCGGAGACGGTTACTACACCGCGTGGGCGACCGCCTTCGTCAGGCTCGGCGCCGGCCGGAGCCCTTTCCTGGTGACGCTCGGGCAGGCCGGCTACGCCGACGCCCGTACCGCCCAGTACCGTTTGCGGGACTTCACCACCCCGCTCAACGCGTACTGCGTGCGGGTCAGTTAGTGGAGAAGGTGAACCAGTTGACGTTGACGAAGTCGGCCGGTTGGCCGCTGCTGAAGGTCAGGTAGACCGTGTGGGTGCCGGTCACCGGTGAGATGTTGGCGGGTACGGTGCGCCAGCTCTGCCATCCGCCGGTGTTCGCCAGCGCGAAGTCGCCGATCGGCGGCGCGGTCGGGCTGCCGAGGCGGACCTGGACGAGCCCGCTCACCCCGCCCGCGGCCCCGGAGGCCACCCGGGCGCGGAACTGGGTGGCGGCGGTGCCACCGAAGCGGACGTTGTCGAAGCGCAGCCAGTCGCCGTTGGTGATCGCGCCGACGTTCTGGCCGCCGCCGGTGTCGGTGGTCGTCTCGACGATGGTGCCCGACTGGGCCTGGTGGCGCTCGGCCTGGATGGTGGAGCGGGCGTCGACGTCACCCGGCGGATCGGTGGGGGTGGGGGTGGGACCGGTGGTGCCGCTCTGCCAGACGGCCACGTAGTCGACGACCATCGGCCGGCCCGAGACGGTCGCGGCGGTGGGGGTGGAGAATCCGGCCACGCCGTCGGGGAAGGCGCCGCCCATGGCCACGTTCAGCAGGATGAAGTAGCCGGCGTGACCGGTCATGTTGTTCCAGGTCGCGGCGTCGAACTGCGACTGGCTGACCGAGTGGAACTGCTGGCCGTCCACGTACCAGCGCAACTGGTTGGGCGAGACGCTGCGGTCCCACTCGAACCGGTAGGTGTGGAAGGCCGACTGGCAGGAGGCGCCGGGGCAGGCGCGGCTGGCGCCGAGGCCGCTGAACTCGTTGCACGGCCCGCCGGGCGCGACGCCGCAGTGGAGCACGGCCCACACCGAGTTGATGCCGTTGACGTTCTCCATGATGTCGAACTCGCCGATGCCCGGCCAGTTCCAGTAGTTCCCCCGGTACGGCGAGCCGAGCGCCCAGAACGCCGGCCAGTAGCCGAGCGCGGCCTGCCCGGTCACGTTGGGCATCTGGATCCTGCCCTCGATGCGCAGCACGCGGCCGTCGGCGGGCTTGAAGTCGGAGCGGCGGGTCTCGATGCGGGCGGAGGTCCAGTCGCGGTTGGCGCCGTGCGGGGTGATGCGCAGGTTGCCGGTTCCGTCGAGGCTGAGGTTGGAGGGGCTGGAGGTGTAGTTCTGGATCTCGCCGGTGCCCCAGTTGGCGGGGCCGCCCGGGTAGGAGTGGCCGGTGTCGATGATCCAGTTGCCGGAGTCCGGTAACGATCCGGCGGGGCCGTTGAAGTCGTCGGCCCAGACCAGCGACCACCCGGAGGGCGGGGGCGGCACGGCGGCCGAGGCGGCGAGAGCGGCGTACAGGACGAGGGAGAAGGCGGCCGACAAGGCGGCGGCGGCGACGGCGAGACGGCGGCGCGGCATCACTGCTCCTAGCGGGGGGTGAATGGTGCAGAGAGCGCTCTCACACCTGAAAGAAACATACGGTTAGCGCCGTGTCAACCTGGATGAGAGCGCTCTCGCGTCTGGGCGGTTCGCATGTTGTTCGACGTCCCGTCACCTGACCGGCCTAGGGTGCGCGCCATGAGACGTTTCGCCATCGTGATGTGCGCCGGCGCGCTGGCCTTCGGGACCGCCGCGGTCCCGGCCACCGCCACCCCCGAGCGCGGTTTCGGCAGGGCCGCCCTGGCCGGGTTCGCGTCGTTGGCCGCGCAGACGTACGTGCCGGGCAGCGAGCGGTCCGGCGGGCAGCTGGGCACGGCTCCCGTCAACGGGCTCACGCCGCCCTTCCCCGGTCAGCCCGTGCAGGGCTTCAGCGGTATCGCCCGCCGCCACGACGGAGGCTACGACGTCCTGTCCGACAACGGCTTCGGCGCCCAGGCCAACAGCGCCGACTTCCTGCTGCGCGTGCACCACGTACGCCCCGACTTCCGGGCGAAGAAGCTGAGCCTGCGCGGCGGCTTCAACCTGTCCGACCCGCGTAAGCTCGTGCCCTTCCCGCTCACCCGCCCCGACCGCAAGCTGACCGGCGCCGACTTCGACGTCGAGTCGATCGTGCGCTCGCTCGACGGCACCTACTGGTTCGGCGACGAGTTCGGCCCGTTCCTGCTGCACGCCAACGCGCGCGGTGAGCTGCTCGACGCGCCGGTCCCGCTGCCCGGCGTGAAGGCCCCGGAGAACCCCGGCCTCAACGGCGAGCAGCCGAACCTCGGCCGCAGCAAGGGCTTCGAGGGCATGGCCAGATCCGTGGACGGGCGCCGCCTGTACCCGCTGCTGGAGGGGACCGTGACCGGCGACCCCGCGGGCACGCTGCGCATGTACGAGTTCGACCTGCGTAAGCGCTCCTACGGCGAGCGCCGCTGGACCTACCGCCTGGAGGACCCCTCGCACGCGATCGGCGACGCCATCGCCGTGGACCGCCACCGCTTCCTGATCATCGAGCGGGACAACCTGCAGGGGGCCGAGGCCCGCTTCAAACGCGTCTACCTGGCCGACACCCGCGACAGGGACCGCGACGGCGCCCTCGACAAGACCCAGGTGGCCGACCTGCTCGACCTCGCGGCCCCGGGCGGCGCCACCTTCACCTTCCCGTTCCAGACCATCGAGGACGTCATCATCCTCGACGACCGCACCCTGGGCATCCTCAACGACAACAACTTCCCGTTCTCCTCCGGCCGCACCGCGGGCGCGCCCGACGACAACGAGTTCATCAAAGTACGGCTGACGCGCGGCCTGCGCGCCGACCCCCGCGTCTACCTCTGAGGGACGCCCAGCCGGGCCACCCGGTTGCGTACCCCCTCGAAGTGGGCGCGGACGGCGGCGATCGCGGCGCTCTTGTCACCGGCCGTCACCGCGGCGTAGATGTCGCGGTGACGGCGGGCGACGTCGGCGGGCGGCTCGTCCGGGGCGCCGATCTGGTCGCGCAGCTGGTGGTAGACGTCCCAGAACGCGCCGAGCAGCTGGCTGACCAGGGGGTTGCCCAGCGGGCGGTAGAGCACGTCGTGGAAGAGCCGGTCGATCTCGGGGGAGACCCCGCCGCGCTCGGCCTCGTCCTCCATCCTGGCCATGACCTCGGCGGCGGCCGACAGGTCGGCCTCCGGGCCCAGGTCGATGAGCTTCTGGACGAGGCCGGTCTCCAGCATCTCGCGGATCTCGACGAGGTGGGCGATGTGGCTGCGGCCGTCCTGCAGGGTGATGCGGCTGTGGAAGGTCAGCTCGTCCACGAGGCCGGCCAGCGACATCCGGCCGACGAACATGCCGAAGCCGTGGCGGATGTCCACGATCCCGACGGCCTGGAGCGCCTTGAGCGCCTCCCTGACCGAGTTGCGGCTGATGCCGAGCTCCTCCATGAGCTCCGACTCGGTGGGCAGGGGATCCCCAGCGGCCAGGCCGCGCCCGAGAATGATCTCCTTGACGGCCTCCTGGGCCTCGACGGCACGGCTGGGTCGTGAACGCATGTACAGCCCCTTCTTGGCGATCACTGCGTAACATTCCGGAAACCATCCGTTGACCGCAAGCTGTCTCCCGGCTTAGCGTCCACGTTACGCACAAGATAGGACATGGGATGTCCCACGTTCTACCCCTGGCCACTTCCGGCCAGCGTATCCCCCAGGAGGCATCCGTGAGCCCTGAGTTCAGCCGCCGCGACTTCCTGCGCTACACCAGCGCCTCGGCGTTCGTCGTCGCCACCGTCGCTGCCTGCAGCGGCGGCCCCGCCTCGACCGGCTCCGTCGGCGCCGGATCGGACAAGGACCTCATCACCGCCGTCATCGGCTATGGCAACGACCAGAGCTGGGACCCCACCCAGACGGCGTCGGCCTTCGCCATGGCCGGCATCACCCACATCTACGAAGGCCTGCTCGACACCGATCCGATCACGCGCGAGCCGTACCCCGCGCTGGCGACGGCGCTGCCGGCAGACCTCAACGCGACGAGCTGGACCTTCACCCTCCGCGAAGGCGCCACGTGGCACGACGGGCAGCCCGTGACCGCCGACGACGTGGTCTTCACCTTCGAGCGGGTCCTGGACCCGGCGGCCAACGTGCTGGTCGGCAACTTCTTCAAGGCCTGGCTGAAGGAGGTCAAGAAGACCGGCGAGCGCAGCGTCGAGCTGGTCTTCAACTTCCCCTTCCCGGACGCCGCGCCGCGCCTGACCATCGCCAAGATCATGCCCAAGCACGTGTTCGGCGCCGCCGGTGGCTGGGACGCGGCCAAGGGCGGCAAGGCGGTCGGCTCCGGGCCGTACAAGATGACCGCGCACAACCCCAAGTCCAACACCGCCTTCGAGGCCTTCGCCGGCTACAACGGCCCGCGCCCGGCCACCGCCAAGCGCATGAACTGGCTGACCATCGTGGACGCCGCCGCCCGCGTGGCCAAGATCTCCGGCGGCGGCGCCGAGGCCCAGATCGCCGACAACATCCCCTACGCCAACATCGACCGGCTCAAGCAGCAGGGCCTGAACGTCGAGGGCGGCAAGGGCATGAACCACCTGTTCCTCATGTTCAACACCGCCGCCAAACCCTTCGACGACGTGCGCGTACGGCAGGCGCTCCACTACGCCATCGACCGCGAGAAGATGATCGACGTGGCGCTCAAGGGCCACGGCACGCCCTCCAGCTCGTTCCTCAACGCGGGCCACCCCGACCACAAGCGCGCCGCGGTCGTCTACTACCACGACCCGGACAAGGCCAAGGCGCTGCTCCAGGAGGCGGGCGTCACCAACCTGACGGTCAACCTCATGGCGGTCAACGTGAGCTGGCTGGCCGACTGCCTGCCCACGATCGCCGCCTCCTGGGAGGCGATCGGCGTCAAGACCACGCTGGAGCCGCAGGACACCGCGGCGCTGTTCGCCAAGATGGACCAGATGCAGGACTACCAGGTGGTCGCGGCGGCCTCCAACCCCAACCAGTTCGGCATGGACGCCGACCTGATCCTGCACTACAACTACGTGCCCGACGGCCTGTGGATGAAGTACTCCCACTGGGAGGCGAGCAAGGACGCCAAGGCCCTGTTCCGCATGATGGACGAGGCCACCCGCGAGCCGGACAAGGCCCAGAAGACCGCCCTGGTCCAGAAATATCTGGATGTGATCGCTGAGCAGGCCGTCCTCTACCCGGTCGTCCACACCGAGCTGATGACGGCCTGGGACACGAAGAAACTGTCGGGCGTCCGCGCCCAGGCCTACCCCGGTATCAACCTCCTGCAGGCCAAAAGGACATGATCCTCGTCGCCCGGATGCTGGTCCGCCGCGTCCTGATCCTCGTCCCGCTGCTGCTCGGCGTCATCGCGTTCGTCTTCATCGTGATGCGCTTCTCTTCCAGCAAGCCCGAGTACGCCTACTTCCAGGGCGCCAACCCGACCGCCGAGCAGATCCGCCAGTTCCAGCTGGAGAACGGCCTGCTCGACCCGCTGCCGGTGCGCTACCTGCGCTTCGTCGGCGAGCTGGCCACCGGCGACATGGGCACCAGCGTGCTCACGAAGAAGCCGGTGCTGGAGTCGGTGCTCACCGCGCTGCCGCTGACGCTCCAGCTCACCCTGCTCGGGCTGGCCGTCGCGACCGTGCTGGCACTGGTGTTCGGCGTCACCGCGGCGCTGTTCCGCGACCGCTGGCCCGACCAGGTGATCCGGCTGGTGTCGCTGGTCGGCGTGGCCGCTCCGGCGTTCTGGCTGGCGCTGCTGATGATCCAATGGCTGGCCGTGGGGGAGGGGCTGTTCCCGACCGGCGGCTACATCAACCCCGCCGACTCCACCGCCGGCTGGCTGCGCTCGATGGCGCTGCCCGCCCTGTCGCTGTCGCTGCCCGTCGCCGCCCAGCTCATCCGCATCGTGCGCACCTCGATGGTCGAGGAACTCGACCGCGACTACGTCCGCACCGCCATCGGCAGCGGCCTGCCGCCGGTCGTCGTGGTCGGCCGCAACGTGCTGCGCAACGCCCTCATCAACCCGCTGACCGTACTCGGCCTGCGCATCGGCTACCTCATCGGCGGCGCGGTCGTGATCGAGCAGATCTACGGCCTGCCCGGCATGGGCCAGCTCATGATCAACGCGGTGCGCGACGGCGACCCCGCCGTGGTGCAGGGTGTGGTGCTGACCATCGCGGTCGGGTTCATGCTGGTCAACCTGCTCGTCGACATCCTGTACCTGCTGGTCAACCCCCGCCTCAGGAGCGCCGCATGAGACGAGGACTCGCCGATCGGCTGGCCCGGCCGGGCATCGCCTTCCGCCGCCTGCCACCGCTGTCGTGGGCGGCCGTCGTGATGATCGCGCTGGTCGTGCTCGCCGCGTTGTTCGCGCCGCTGCTGGCGCCGCACTCGCCGTACTTCCAGGAGGCCGCCGGCGGCGGCCCGTCGGCCGCGCACTGGATGGGGCTCGACAGCGCCAACCGCGACATCCTTTCGAGGCTCCTGTACGGCGCGCGCTTCTCCCTGCTCATCGGCCTCGGCGCCACCGGACTGGCCCTGCTGGCCGGTGCGGTCGTGGGCGCGATCGCCGCCACCTCCCGCAAGGCCGTCGACGAGACGCTGATGCGCCTGCTCGACGTGGTCATGGCCTTCCCCGGCATCGCGCTCGCCGCCGTGCTCGTGGCCGTCTTCGGCGGCAGCGTCCCGGTGCTCGTCATGGCCATGGCCTTCCTGTACATGCCGTCCGTGGCCCGCGTCGTGCGCGCCAACGTGCTGGCCCAGTACGGGGAGGACTACGTCGCCGCGGAACGGGTCATCGGGGCGCGCACGCCGTACATCGTGATCAGGCATGTCGCGGTGAACACCGCCGCGCCCGTGCTGGTCTTCTGCACGGTGATGGTCGCTGACGCGATCGTGTTCGAGGCGTCGCTGTCCTTCATCGGCGCCGGGGTACGCCCGCCGGACCCCTCCTGGGGCAGCGTCATCGCCGACGGCAAGAACATGGTGCTGCTCGGCGGCTGGTGGGCCACGGTCTTCCCCGGCCTGCTGATCCTGCTCACGGTGCTCGCGCTCAACATCCTGTCCGAGGGCATCTCCGACGCCTGGGCCGCGCCCGCCGCCCGCACCGCGCCGCCCGCCCGCGACGAGGACGCCTTCGAACGGGCCGCGCCCGGCTCCGGCCAGGTCACCGAGCTGCCCGGTCTGGAGGAGGCGGCGCGCCGCCTGGCCGAGCGCGCCCGCCCGCTGCCCACGGGGCCGCCGATCCTCGCCGTGGAGAACCTCGCGATCGGCTTCGAGCACCGGCACGGCGGCGTGGACATCGTCGACGGCATCTCCTTCGACGTACGGCCCGGCGAGGTGCTCGGCCTGGTCGGCGAGTCCGGCTGCGGCAAGTCGCTGACCGCGCTGACCATCATGGGCCTGCAGCCGCGCGAGGCCAGGGTCCGCGGGCACATCCGCTTCGACCAGCGCGAACTGATCGCCCTGCCGCGCCGCGCCCGCAGGCGGCTGCTCGGCCACGAGATGGCGATGATCTACCAGGACGCGCTCTCCTCCCTGAACCCCGCCATGACCATCCGCGCCCAGCTCAAGCAGCTCACCCGGCGCGGCGGCCGGCGCACGCCCGCCGACCTGCTGGCCCTGGTCGGGCTCGACGCCGCCCGCACGCTCTCCGCCTACCCGCACGAGCTGTCGGGCGGGCAGCGGCAGCGGGTGCTCATCGCCATGGCGCTCTCGCGCGAGCCCAAGCTGATCGTCGCCGACGAGCCCACCACCGCGCTCGACGTCACCGTGCAGGCGCAGGTCATCGAGCTGCTGCTGCGGCTGCGGGAGGAGCTCGGGTTCGCGCTCGTGCTCGTCTCGCACGACCTCGCGCTGGTCGCCGACGTCACCGACCGCGTGGTCGTCATGTACGGCGGGCAGATTGTCGAGACCGGCGCCACGGCCACGCTGGTCGGGGCGCCCGCGCACCACTATGCCCGCGGCCTGCTCGGATCGGTGCTGTCACTGGAGTCGGGGGCCGAACGGCTCACCCAGATCCCCGGCGTGGTTCCCTCGCCGGCCGGCTTCCCCGCCGGGTGCCGCTTCGCCGACCGCTGCCCGATGGCCAGTGCGGTCTGCCACACCTCGCGGCCGTCGCTGGAGGGCGACGCGCACGCGCACGCCGTGGCCTGCCACCACCCCGCGCTCACGCCGGCGGGAGTCCGAGGAGAAGAGCATGTCTGAACCCGCCGTCTCCGTTCCGGTAGCCGAGGTTTCGGGCGTCCACGTCGTGCACAAGGCGCGCTCCGGCGGGTTGTTCTCCCGCGACCGCGTCTACGCGCTGACCGCCGCCGACCTGGCCGTCGCGCCCGGCGAGACCGTCGGCGTCGTGGGCGAGTCGGGGTGCGGCAAGTCCACGCTGGCCAGGGTGCTGGTCGGGTTGCAGCGGCCCACCGAGGGGACCGTACGCGTCCAGGGCCGCGACCTGTGGGCCACGAAGGAGCCGGAACGCCGCGAGCTGATCGGCACCGGCGTCGGCATGATCTTCCAGGACCCGTCCACCGCGCTCAACCGCCGCCTGCCCGTCGCCCAGGTGCTGCGCGACCCGCTCAACGTGCACCGCCGTGGCACCCCGCGCCAGCGCGACGAGCGCGTACGCGAGCTGCTCGACCTCGTCGGCCTGCCGCAGAGCGCCGCCGACGCGCTGCCCGGCCAGCTGTCCGGCGGGCAGCGGCAGCGGGTCGCCGTGGCCAGGGCGCTCGCGCTGGAGCCCGGCCTCGTCGTCGCCGACGAGCCGACCAGCGCGCTCGACGTGTCGGTACGCGCCCAGATACTCAACCTGCTGCTCGACCTCAAGGCCCGGCTGGGTCTGGCGCTCGTGTTCGTTTCGCATGACATTCAGACCGTGCGGCGGATGAGCGACCGGGTGGTCACCATGTACCTCGGCAGGATCGTCGAGCAGGCTCCCGCCGCCGGCGTGCCCGGCGGGGCGCGGCACCCGTACACGCGGGCGCTGTTCTCGGCCACCCCGGGGCTCATCTCGCCGATCAACCCGATCCCGCTGGTCGGCGCGGTGCCGTCGGCGACCAGGCCGCCGAGCGGCTGCCCGTTCCGCACCCGGTGCTGGCGGGCCGACGACGCCTGTGCCGCGGAGATGCCGGCCGTACTGCATGAGGGCGGTCATCTCTTCCACTGCCACCACCCCGTGACCGCGGGGGCGACAGACCTCGACCTGATCCAGGAGCGCGCATGATGTTGACCGGTGTGATTCCGCCGGTGTGTACCCCGATGACGCCGGAGCACGAGGTGGACGCCGCCTCGCTCGTCCGGCTGATCGACCATCTGCTGGACGGGGGCGTGGACGGGTTGTTCGTGCTCGGCTCCTCCTCGGAGGTGGCCTACCTGACCGACGCCCAGCGCGCGCTCGTGCTGGAGACGGTCGTGGGCCACGTGGGCGGGCGGGTGCCGGTGCTGGCCGGGGTGATCGACATGACCACGCCGCGGGTCCTGGAACACGCCCGTGCCGCCCGCGCCGCCGGAGCCGACGCCCTCGTCGCCACCGCGCCCTTCTACACCCGCACCCACCCCGCCGAGATCCGCACCCACTTCCGTATCCTCGCCGAGCGGGCCGGCCTGCCCGTCTACGCCTACGACCTGCCTGTGTCCGTCCACACCAAGCTCACCGCCGACCTGCTGCTCGACCTGGCCGCCGACGGCGCGCTCGCCGGGCTCAAGGACTCCAGCGGCGACGACGGCGCCATGCGCCAGGTCATCCTCGGCCGGCCCGCGGGCTTCAGCGTGCTGACCGGTTCGGAGATCACCGTGGACTCCGCCCTGGCCATGGGGGCCGACGGCGTCGTACCCGGGCTGGGGAACGTCGACCCGCACGGCTACGTCCGCCTGACCGCCGCCGCGGCGCGCGGCGACGCGGCCGCGGCCAGGGAGGAGCAGGAGCGGCTGGTGCGCCTCTTCCAGATCGTGCGTGTCGGCGGTTCGCGCATGGGCGGCAGCTCGGCCGGGCTCGGCGCCTTCAAGGCCGCGTTGTGCCTGCGCGGCATCATCGACCACCCCACCACCGCCCCGCCCCAGACCCCGCTCAACGCCGACGAGACCGGCCGTATCGGCAAACTCCTCGCCGCCGCGGGCCTGATGTGACCTCGTGATGGTACGGCCCGCGCGGCCGTCATTGGTCTTGCCGATCGGGCGGGAATCGCGGCAGGCTGGTGGGCCATGTACTTCCAGCACTCCGCCGCCATGTGGTCGGCCCACCCCGGCCTGGCCGCCGGCGTCGTCCGCGCGGACGGCGTCACCGCCACGGCCGAGGTCGGCGCGCAGGTGGCCAGGTTCAGCGCGATCGCCGCCGAACGGCTGGCCGGCCGTACCGAGTCCGACCTGCCGGAGATCCAGGCCTGGCGGCGGACGTTCGCCGCGATGGGCCTCAAGCCCACCCAGTACCGGTGCGCGTCGGAGGCGTTGCTGCGGCGCTTCAGGAAGGAGGGCGAGCTACCCCGCATCCACCCGCTGATCGACCTGTGCAACGCGATCTCGCTGGCCTTCGCGGTGCCGGTGGCCGCCATCGACCTCGCGCGGGTGACGGGCGACCTGACCGTGCGGCACGCCGCCGGAGACGAGACCTACGAGACGTTCTCCCGTGAGGTGGAGAACCCTGAGCCCGGCGAGGTCGTCTTCGCAGACGCGGCCGGGCGGGCGCACGCGCGGCGGTGGACGAACCGGCAGAGCGGGTATTCGGCGGTGCGGGCCGGGACGTCGTCGGTGCTGATCGTGGCGGAGGCGCTGCACGCCACGGCGGCCACGGACGTCACCAAGCTCGCCCAGACGGTGTCCGACGAGCTGACGGCCATCTGGCACACCACCCCCACCTCGGCCACCCTCACCGCGACCACCCCCCGCTTCCCCCTCACCTGACCCACCCCCGGAGCCGCCTTGATTCCCCGGCCACACGCGCTCCGCTCACCCGGGAAAGCTCTGCCCCGGGCCGCCGCCTTGGTTCCCAGCCCTGCGCGGCTCGCCCCGCTGCCCATCCGGCTTAGGCCGCTTCCGTTCGCCCGGGAGTCCCGGGGCTCTGCCTGCCGGTGAGAGCGTGGCTCACCTCCCAGGGCTCGTCCCGTCCTGCCCGAGGTACGGGGAGTGGGCTAGGAGGGGAGGCGGCCGTGGAAGCGGGGGGTTCCGGTGGCGTGGAGGTCGGTTTCGATGCGGGCCGCCGTCGCGAGCAAGGAAGGCAGGAGGTCGCGCCGGGCCGACTCCGGGGTGGTACGGCTGGCGTGCGTGGAGACGTTGACCGCGGCCACCACCTGGCCGGTCGAGTCGCGGATGGGGGCGGCCAGCGACCGCAGGCCCTCCTCCAGTTCCTGGTCCACCATGGCCCACCCCTGCGCGCGTACCCGATCGAGCTCGGCGCGCAGCTGGATCGGCGAGGTGAGCGTGCGTGAGGTGTGACGCCGCAGTTGCGCCCGGGTGAAGTAGGCGTCGAGCTCGGCGGGGGGCAGCCAGGCCAGCAGGACCCGGCCCATCGAGGTGACGTGCGCGGGGAAGCGGGTGCCGATGTTGATGGTGACCCGCATGATCCGCGAGGTGGCGACCCTGGCCACGTAGACCACGTCCTCCTGGTCGAGCACCGCCACGGACGCGGATTCGTGCACCTCGGCCACCAGCCGTTCCAGGTGCGGCTGCGCGACCTCGGGCAGTGACATGCTCGACAGGTACGCGTACCCCAGCTCCAGGACCCGCGGCGTGAGCGTGAAGAACCGCCCGTCGGTCCGCACGTAGCCGAGGTCGGCCAGCGTCAGCAGGAACCTGCGGGCCGCCGCCCGGGTCAGTCCGGTGGCCCTGGCCACCTCGGCGAGCGTCAGCGCGGGGTGCTCGGAGTCGAACGCGCGGATCACCGACAGGCCTCTGGCCAGCGACTGTACGTGTTCCGGCGCCCGGTTTTCGGAAGTGTCCCTACTTACCATGAAGTAACTATAGAACGTGTTCGCCATCCGTACATTCGTATGGACAGCGAACATCTATCCATTGACGTGACCCCGATCACCGCCTACCGTCACGGAAACGCACACTGTGCGAACGACTGTGCGGCATACGAACATCGAGGCGATGATGCAGACGGTCCGAGACGCCACCTTTGACGTGCTTCGGCGCTATGCCATGACCACCCTTTTCGCCAACCCGGGTTCCAGCGAGGTGTCCCTGCTCACCGGGCTGCCCGACGACCTGGCGTTCGTTCTCGCGTTGCACGAGGGTTCCGTGGTGGGGATGGCGACCGGCCACGCCATCGCCACCGACCGCCCGGCGCTGGCGATCGTCCACACCACCGCCGGGCTCGGCAACGCCGTCGGCGCCCTGGCCACCGCCCGCGTCAACCGCGCGCCGCTGGTCGTGATCGTCGGCCAGCAGGACCGCCGCCACCTGGCGCTGGAGCCGTTCCTGACCGGCCGGCTGGACGGCCTCGCCGGCGACTACCCCGTGTGGCGGGCGATGCCCGCGCGGGCCCAGGACGTGCCGGGAGCGGTGGCCCGCGCGTGGCACGAGGCGCAGACCGCCCGCGGACCCGCTCTGGTGGTGGTGCCCATGGACGACTGGCTCAGCGTCATGCCGCCCGACCAGGTCGTCGCCGCCCCCCGTACGCTGCTGCGGCCCAGCGCGACCGCGCTCGACGCCGCCATCGAACTGGCCGCGCTCCTCAACGAGTCCGCCTCCCCGGTGATCGTCGCCGGCGCCGGCGCCGACCACCCGCGCACCTGGGCCGCCCTGGTCGCCCTGGCCGAACGGCTGGCCTGCCCGGTCTGGCAGGAGTCGTTCGGCGCCAGGGCCGGTTTCCCCCAGCACCACCCGCAGTATGCCGGAGTGCTGCCGTCGGGCCGGGCCCAGCAGCGCACGATCCTGTCGGGCCACGACTTCGTGCTCGCGGTCGGCGCCCCCGTCTTCCGCCACAACCCCTACCAGCCGGGTCACCTCGTCACCCCCGGCACCCGGATCGCGGTGATCACCGACGACCCGTCCGAGGCCCACCGCGCCCCCGCCGACCTGGCCATCCTCGCCTCGCCCGCCACCGTCTGCGAACACCTGCCCACCCACCTCCACCCCCGCCCCACCCCGCACCACCAGGCCGAGCGGGAACCCGCCGAACCGCGCGACACCGCCTTCGAGCCGCCCGCGCCCGTAGACCCGCGACGGGCCATCGGTGGGCACCCTGCCCAAAAGGGCACGGGCGACGGCGGACCCGCACAGAGCGCGGGTGACATCGGGCCTGTGCGGAGCGGGGGCGACGTCGGGCCCGCACAGAGCGGTGGCGACGGCGGGTCTATGCAGAGCGGGTCCGTGCTGAGCGGGGGCCGGTGGGCGACGGACGAGTCCGCGGAAGGAACGTGGGAGCCGCGCTGGGTGGTGCCCGCCCAGCAGAACCGCGCCGACGCGCACGGCCTGGTCGACCCCGGCGTGGGCGAGCCGCTGCGGGCCGCGCACGTCCTGTCGGCCCTGGCGGTACGGCTGGCGCCCGAGACGATCGTGGTCGAGGAGACCCCGTCGTCCAGGCCGGAGCTGCACCGGCTGCTCCCGGCCAGGCGCCCCCTGGGTTTCGTGTCGGCGGCCATGGGCGGCCTGGGCTTCGCGCTTCCCGCCGCGGTGGGGTTGCGCATGGCGCTGCCCGACCGTCCGGTGGTGGCGGTGGTGGGCGACGGGTCGGCGATCTACGGCATCCAGGCACTCTGGAGCGCCGCCCGCTACCGGGTGGGCGCCCTGTTCGTGGTGCTGGCCAACGGCAGGTACGCGGTCATGGACCAACTGGCCGAGGCGGCGGACGCGGGCAAACCCCCGTGGCCCCCGTTCGAGGAGGTCAGCCTGAGCGGCCTGGCCACCGCGTTCGGCTGCCCGGCCCGCCGCATCACCGGCCACGACGAGCTGCTCGACGTCCTCGACGGCGTCATCCCCAGCCTCCTGGACCGCACCCAGCCACTCCTCCTCGACATCGCCGTAGCCCCCTGACCCCGACTCCCCCCGCAACGTTCAGCAGGAGGCCACCCCATGACCCTGCTCGACCCGTCCACCTGGACGGGACGCCTGTTCGGCGGCACCTGGACGCAAGCCGCCGCCACCGCCCCCGTCACCGAGCCCGCCACCGGCGCCCGCCTCGGCACCATCGGCCTGGCCACCCCGGACGACGTCGCGGCCGCCGCCCGGCGCGGCCGGGCCGTACAGCCGGAATGGGCCCGCACGAACTTCGAGGAACGCGCGGCCGTGCTGCGCCGCGCGGGCCTGGCCTTTGAGCAGCACGCGGCGGAACTCCACGAGTGGATCATGCGCGAGTCCGGCTCCATCCGCGGCAAGGCGGGCTTCGAGACCCACATCGCCGCCCAGGAGTGCCACGAGGCCGCCGCGCTGGCCTCCCGGCCGATCGGTGAGATCCTGCCCACGGCCAAGCGGCGGCTCAGCCTGGCCAGGCGGGTGCCGTCGGGCGTGGTCGGGGTGATCGCGCCGTTCAACGCCCCGCTCATCCTGGCCATCCGCTCCGTCGCGCCCGCCCTGGCCCTGGGCAACGCGGTCGTGCTCAAGCCGGACCCGCGCACCGCCGTGTGCGGCGGCGTCTCGATCGCCCGCGTCTTCGAGGACGCGGGCCTGCCCGAGGGACTGCTGCACGTGCTGCCCGGCGGCCCCGACGTGGGTCAGGCCCTGGTCGCCGACCCGGACGTCAGGGTGATCTCGTTCACCGGCTCCACGGCCGCCGGCAGAAAGGTGGGCGAGGCGGCGGCCCGCCACCTCAAGCGGGCACACCTGGAGCTCGGCGGCAATTCCGCGCTGATCGTGCTGGACGACGCCGACCTCGACCGGGCCGTCTCCGCCGGCGCCTGGGGCTCCTACTTCCACCAGGGCCAGATCTGCATGACCGCCGGCCGTCACCTCGTCCACACGTCCGTCGCCGCCGAGTACGTGGAGAAGCTGGCCGCCAAAGCCGCCGCGCTGCCGGTCGGCGACCCCTTCACCCAGGACGTGGCGCTCGGCCCGCTCATCGACGCAGGCCAGCGCGACAAGGTCCACGCGCTCGTCGGCGCCGGCGGAGAGGTGGTCACCGGCGGCACCTACGACGGCCTGTTCTACCGCCCGACCGTGCTGACCGGCCTCACCCCCGCCAGCCCCGCCTACGCCCAGGAGGTCTTCGGCCCGGTGGCGCCCGTGCTCACCTTCCGCGACGAGGACGAGGCCGTGGCGCTGGCCACCGGCAGCGAGTACGGGCTGTCGCTGTCCATCCTCACCCGCGACGCCATGCGCGGCCTCGACCTGGCCGAGCGCATCCCGACCGGCATCGCGCACGTCAACGACCAGACCGTGGACGACGAGGCGGTCGCCCCGTTCGGCGGCGTGGCCCACTCGGGCACCGGATCCCGCTTCGGCGGCGCCGCCGCCAACGTCGAGGCGTTCACCGAGACCCGCTGGATCACCGTCCAGGGCCCGATCGAGACCTACCCGTTCTAGGGAGACGGCGTGAAGCGTGTCTTCGGTGTGGACGAGTTCGGCGTCGTCGTGGTGCTCGTCGTGCTCGTGGTGGCCATCGGACTGTTCCACCCCGCCTTCCTCGACCGCGCGCAGCTCATCGACGTGGTACGGCAGGCCTCCTTCATCGGCGTGCTGGCCTGCGGCATGACGTACCTGCTGGCCATGCGCGAGCTGGACCTCTCGGTCGGATCCACCTACGCGCTCAGCCTCATCGCGGGCAGCATGATGATGCGCTCGGGCGTGAACCCGTGGCTGGCCGCCGTGATGGCCGTGGCCGTGGGCGCCGTGCTCGGCCTGGTCAACGGGGCGCTGTGCAACACGCTCGGCATCCCGTCGATCATCGCGACGCTGGGCACCCTGTCGGTCTTCCGCGGCCTGGCCCTGGCGCTGAGCGAGGGCCGCCAGGTGGCCGGGCTGCCGCGCGAGGACACCTTCTTCACCGTGGTCGGCGGCGACCTGCTGGGGCTGCCCACCTCGATCTGGGTGCTGGCGGCGGTGGCGATAGCGCTGACCGTGGTCTTCAAGGCCACGCCGTTCGGCTACCGGGTGCGCGCGATCGGCTCGAACCCCGACGCCGCGCGTTTCTCCGGCATCTCGATCCCGCGCGTCCGCCTCCAGGTGCTGGTGCTGTCCGGCGCGCTGGCCGGGGTGGCGGGTGTGCTGACCCTGGGCTTCTTCGCCTCCGGCCAGCCGACCATCGGCCAGGGCTACGAGCTGCAGGCCATCGCCGCCGCGATCATCGGCGGCACCCCGCTGCGCGGCGGTTCCGGCACGGTCTGGGGCTCCGTCCTCGGCACCGTGATCCTCGGGACGGTCGCCAGCGGCCTCGTGTACTTCGGCGTCCCCATCAACTGGAGCCTGTTCGCCACGGGCATCGTCATCCTCCTCGCCGTCGCGCTCGACGCCCTGTTGCGCCGCCGCGGCTCCGCCAGCTCTAGGGAGTCCCTGTGAGGAACTCTGTGAATCGCGCCCTGATCGCCGCCGTCCTCGTCCTGACCGCCGCCTGCTCCGGCGGCGGCCCCACCTCCTCCGGCGCCCCGAAGATCGGGTTCTCGCTGGCCACCACCGACGCCGACTTCGCGCAGGAGATGGCGGCCGGCGGGCAGTTCGGCGCCGACGCGGTCGGCGGCGTCGAGCTGCAGATCAGCGCACCCAACTCGGTGGACCCGCCGGCCCAGGTCAAGCTCTTCGGCGACCTCGGCCGCACCGCGCCCGACGGCATCGCGATCGAGGACCTGGCGCCGGAGTTGTTCGTCCGGCCGCTGGCCGACCTGGCGGCGCGCAAGATCCGGCTGGTCGGCGTGGACACCGTGCCCGCCCCCGGCAGCAACGTCGGCCTCTACGTCGGCAACGACAACCGGGGCGCGGGCAAGCAGCTCGCGCTCGAAGCCATCAAGCTCCTGCCGCCGGACGCCTCCGGCGAGGTGGTGCTCGGCACGCCGAACCCGGGCGTACCCGTGCTGGACGAGCGGGCCAACGGCATGAAGGAGGCCTTCGCCGAGAAGCTGCCCGGGGTGAAGGTGCTCGGCCCCTTCGAGACCAAGAACGACCCGGCGGCCAACTTCGAGATCTGGAACGGGCTGGTCAAGGCCCATCCGAAGGCGCTGGCCTTCCTCGGCACCGGTGACCAGGACGCGTACAACCTGGCCAAGGCCAAGCAGACCGCCGGGGGTTCGTACCTGGTGGCCGCCTTCGACCTCGACCCCAAGACGCTGGCCGCGGTCAAGGACGGCACCAGCTTCGCCGCCATGTCCCCCGAGCACTACTTCAAGGGATACGTCGCGATCCGCATGCTGGCCGAGGCCGCCAAGGCGGGCAAGCCGCTGCCCGAGGGCTGGGTCGACCCCGGCCACCTGCTCGTCACCAAGGCCAACGTCGACGAGATCACCGCCAGACAGGCCTCCGACCAGGCCAAGCGGGAGTGGCTGAAGAGCCGCGCCGACGAGTTCTTCAGCGGTATCCAGGGCAGGCTGCGGCCGATGAGCGAGGCGAAATAGCCCATGTACCTCGCCTCGGGCATCGGCAAGCGTTTCGGCGGCGTGCGCGCCCTCGACGGCGCCCGCATCGAGCTGCGCCCCGGCAGCGTCCACGCCCTCCTCGGCGAGAACGGCGCCGGCAAGTCCACCCTGGTCAAGATCCTGGCCGGCGCCCTCCCGCCCGACGAGGGCGAGCTCCTGCTGAACGGCGCGCCCGTGCGCTTCTCCACCACCCGCGACGCGGTACGGCGGGGCGTCGCCGTCGTCTCCCAGGAGCCCAGCCTCTTCCCCGACATGGACGTGCTGGCCAACCTGTTCCCCGCCTGCGACCTGCGCCGCGGCGGCCTCCTGCTGGACAGGAAGGCCATGGCGCGCAAGGCCGGACCCGTCCTGGACGAGCTGGAGCTCACCCGCCCGCCCACCACCCGGGTCGGCGAGCTCACCCTCGCCGAACGCCAGCTCGTCGAGATCGCGCGGGCGCTGCTGGAGGACCCCGCGGTGCTCATCCTCGACGAGCCCACCTCGGCACTCCAGGCCGACGCCGCCGCCCGGCTGCTGCGCATCCTCGCCGCACTGCGCTCGCGGCAGGTCGCCGTCGCCTACGTCTCGCACGTGCTGGAGGAGGTGGTACGCCTGTGCGACGAGGTCACGGTCCTGCGTGACGGCCGCAACGCGCTGAGCGCCGTCCCGATGGCCGAGCTGACGCTCGAGAAGATCGTGCGCGCCATGGTCGGCGAGCGTCCCACGGCCCCCGCCGTCCGTCCCACCCGCCCAGCGGCCGCCGGTACGGCCGGCCTCCGCCTGCGCGGCGTCCACGTGCCCGGCCACCTCGACGGCGTCGACCTGGAGGCGAGGCAGGGCGAGATCGTCGGCCTGGCCGGCATCGCGGGCGCCGGTCAGACGGCGGTCCTGGAGGTCGTCTGCGGCCTGCGCACCCCTTCGGCGGGCACGCTCGCCTACCCGGGAGGCGGTCCGCGCCCGCGCGGCCTGCGCCAGGCCGTCAAGGCGGGCGTCGCCGTGGTGCCCAGCGACCGCAAGCTCCTCGGCCTCATGCTGGACAAACCGCTCTGGGAGAACATCGCCCAGGTGCGGACCGTCGCGCTGGGCCGTACCGGGACGTGGGTGCGCGCGAAGGACCTGCGCGAGCGCGCGGCCGCGGCCACCGCGCGGCTGCGGATCCGGGCGAGCGGCCCCGGCCAGCTCGCCGGCCGGCTGTCCGGCGGCAACCAGCAGAAGGTCGTCTTCGCCAAGTGGCTGGAGGCGGCGCCCGGCGTCGTCCTGCTCGACGACCCCACACGCGGCGTCGACGTCGCGGCGAAGGCCGAGATGCACGCCATCGTGCGGGAACTGGCCGCGGAGGGCCGGGTCGTGCTGCTCACCTCCACCGACCCGGCCGAGCTGGCCGAGGTCTGCGACCGGGTGCTGGTCTTCCGCAAAGGTCGCGTCGCCGCGGAACTGGCCGGCGAGCGGCTCACCGACCACGAGATCCTCCACCTCGCCCATGGAGCCAACAGTGAGTGATCGTCTCGCCGGACGTACCGCGGTGGTGACCGGCTCGGCCGGCGGGCTCGGCCGGGAGTTCGCCGCCGCCCTCGCCGCGGCCGGGGCGCGGGTCGCCGGGTTCGACGTCGCCGCCCAGAGCGCGACCGCCCGGCGGATCGGCGCCGCGTTCCTGCCCGTCACCGTCGACGTGACCGAACCGTCGCAGGTCACGCGGGCCATGGCGCTGGTCGCCGCCGAGGCGGGCGGGCCGCACATCGTGGTCAACAACGCCGGCGTCTACCCGCCCATCCCGTTCGAGAAGACGACGCTGGACGACCTGCGGCGGATCCTCCGGGTCAACGTCGAAGGGCCGTTCACGGTGACGCAGGCGGCGCTGTCGTACCTGCGCGAGGCCGGGTGGGGGCGCGTCGTCAGCATCGCCTCCGGAGCCGTCTTCGTCGGCCCGCCCGACCTCGTCGCCTACACCGCCTCCAAGGCCGCGCTCATCGGCATGACCCGCTCGCTCGCCACCCTGCTCGGCCCAGAGAACATCACCGCCAACGTCATCGCCCCCGGCCTGACCAGGACCGAGACCGCCGCGCGCAGCACCGGGGCGGACGGCGGGTTCGAGCGGGTGGCGGCCACGCAGCGGGTGCCGCGGGTCGCTGAGCCGGGCGACCTGGTGTCGACGCTGCTGTACGTGTGCGATCCGGCCAGCGGGTTCCTCACCGGGCAGACACTCAACGTCGACGGAGGGGCGGCCTTCCTGTGAACGTCTTCGACCGGCTCGTGCCGGGGTCGGCTGGCATCGGCGTCACCGAGTACGCCGCCAGGATCGAACCGCCCGGCCTCGCCGCCGCGGTGGCGGCACTGGAGCGCGCCGACCTCGCGGGGCAGGTGGGCAGTCCCGCCTTCGACCTGGCGCGGGCGGTCGCGATCGAGGCCTACTACGGGGACTACGCCGCCCCCGGGCACACCGGGCCCACCGGGCACGAGGCGATCGGGTTCCTGCCGCCGCAGGGGGCGCGGCTGCGTAAGGACTGGGACTTTCTGGACGAGCGGCGGGAGCCGTACCGGGGAGACGACACGGCGGATGTGATCGTCGTCGGGTCAGGCGCGGGCGGCGGGCTGATCGCGGCCGAACTCGGCCGCGCCGGGCTGGACGTGCTGGTGCTTGAGGCCGGTGAGCTGCGCGGCGCGGCCGACCACACCCGCTTCGAGCTGCGCGCCAACCACCGGCTGTGGTGGCCCACGCGGTTCGCCGACATCGAGGGCGAGCGCCCCCTCGCCCTCCTGTCCGGGCGCTGCGTCGGCGGCACCACCGTGATCAACACCAAGGTCGCGCTGCGGGCGCCCGCGAGCGAGCTGCCGTTCGACCTGACGCCCTACTACGAGCGGGTGGAGGCCGCACTCGGCGTGCGGGTCCGCGCCGACTGGCCGCCCAGCGTCCACCGGGTACGGCCCGGCTTCCTGGCGCTGGGCACCAACCTGACCCCGGTCGAGTCCTACACCGACTACAACTGCAGCCGATGCGGCTCCTGCCTGCAGGGCTGCCCGACCAACGCCGGCCGCAACGCCCTCAACACCTGGCTCGCCCCCGCCCTGGCCCGCGGCGAGATCCGCCTGGCCACCGGCGCCGAGGTGGACCGGGTCCTCATCGAGAACGGCAAGGTCACCGGCGTCGCGCACGCGGGCGGCGTGGCCCGCGCGCCCGTCGTCGTCCTGGCCGCCGGGGCGCTCAACACCCCGCAGATCCTCCGGCGCAGCCCCGGCTTCCCGGACCTGCCCGGCACGCTCGGCCTGCATCCCGCCCGGCTCGTCTACGGCCTGTTCGACGAGCCGCAGGACTGCCACATGGTCTACCCGATCACCGCGCACTGCCTCGACTACCAGGAGGACTTCGTCGTCGAGGGCACCACCATCCAGGACCCGGTGGCCTTCGCCATGAGCCTGGTGGACGCCTCCGGCCTGCCAATGTGGGGCGAGCCGCTGGCCGAGACCGTGCGCGCGTACCGCCACTGGGCCGGGCTGCTCGTCATGGCCAACGACCTCAACACCGCCACGGCCGAGCCCGGCGACGTCTTCCGCAAACGCTTCGCCCCCGTGGAACGCCGCCGCCTGGCCGACGGCCTGGCCTTCGCGGTCGAGGTACTGGCCGCCGCCGGGGCCAGGCGCGTGGTGTGGACCGGCCTGACCACCTCGCACGTCCAGGGCAGCGTCCCCATGGGCGGCGCCGTTGACCTCGACGGCGCCGCGACCGGCGTCTCCGGCCTGTACGTCGGCGACGCCTCCCTGATCCCCGTCTCCCTGTCGGTCAACCCGTCGCTCACCGTCATGGCCCTGGCCACCAAAGTCGCCGACGCCATCCGCTCCGCCCGATAATCAGCACATGACGCCCACTCCGACGCTGCCGATCGTCATCGCGGTCATCGCGATCGTCCTGGCCTTCCTGGTCACCTCGCCGCTGCTGATCGCCGGCCTGTGCGTGCTCGGCCTGGTCTGCCTGGCCTGGTGGTTCATCCTCGACCGCCGCAACCGCCGAGGTTAACCGCGCGACCTCGCCCGGCGGGCCAGCCCCGCCCCGGCCCCGGCCCCTGCCAGCATGACCAGCCCCGCGAGCACCACGACCCGCCCGTCCGGCCCGGCCGCACCACCACCACCCGTCTCCGCTCCACCGACAGGCGTCTTCACCTCATCCACCGGCTCCTCGTCCACGGGCTCCTCGGTCTCCGTGATCTCCGTGGTCTCGGTATCTGCGGGGGCCGTCCCTTCCACGGCGAGCGGGTACCCCGGACCTCTCCCGCCCTCCGGGGCCTTGCACCTGATCACCGGGGTGGTGTTCGTGGTGCCGAAGTTTATGGCGCCCGGGCGGACCAAGCCGCGCCCCGTCTCGCTGGGCGTCGTCTTCAGCTCGACGACGCTCTCGGGTAACGGGAGAGGCTCCCCGGCGGCGATCTCGGGCAGCGTCGCCACCCCGGTGGCGGAGGTCAGTTTGTCGATCTTGCTGATGCCCGCGTAGGCGTACAGCTTGAGCCCGGGTATGGGTGCGATCAGCTCGCCGCCCCCAACATACGAGCCGCGCCAGCCGATCGTCATCTGCTCGCCCACCTTCGCGGTGGGCGGCACGGTCAGCTCCACGTTCACCCGGATCTCCTGGGCCTGTCCGGTCGCGGTCGTGGTGCACGTGTACGTCATCTCCCCGGCCCTCTCACCACCCATCGGGACGCCGGACGAGACGGCCAGCAGGACGACGGCGGGGACGAGCAGGTGGACGCGCATGGTGGCCCCCTCGGGGTGGGTGGGACAGAAGAGAGGACGGGGGAGAGGCGGGTTCGGTTGGCATGGGGAGAAAACCCGTGGTCGCGTGGGCAGGGGCGCTGATAACGTCGCGATGTCCGTGAAGGTGAATCAACCGGGCCCCCGAGCCCCAGGAAGCAGTGATGTATGCCCCGGTCCGCGCCGAGCGCGCCTACCGTGTCTCGGGCTTTCATGCTGTCCCGGGGCTGCCGCATCGCATGCTGAGCTAGGCGGCTCGGCGCTTCCTTGCTGTCGTTCCACGTGGTTTCTCGGCAAGGAGCACCTCCAACGTGTCCGAATACTTTTCCTGTCCGGGGTGCGGGGTCACCTCGGACGACCGGCGTCATCACTGTCCCGAATGCCTGACGGCCGTACACGAGACCGACGGGGGCCGCATGGCGCCCATCGCGGTCGCCGTGCCGTCCGAAGGCGACTGGGTGGTCGTGCACCGGTGCGAGCTGTGTGGTCAGCTCGTCTCGTCGCCCGCGCGCGGCGATGACAACGTCCTCATCCTCATGCGGATGGCCGTACGCCCGCTGGCGTCGCCGCCGTTCCCGTTCGAGCTGTTCGGGAGGCTGTGATGCGCGGGCGGGTCAGGAGGCCGCAGCGGCGTAAGGAGCCGCGGGCGGCGACCTTCCGGTGCGCCTCGTGCCGGATGGACGTGTCCATGCACGCGCCGGGCACGGCGCACCGCAACCACTGCCCGTCCTGCCTCGGCAGCCTCCACCTCGACCGGCGGGTGCCGGGCGATCGTGCCGCCGGGTGCGGCGGGCGGATGGAGGCGCTGGGCGTGACCGTACGCGACGACGGCGAGTGGCTGCTGATCCACGAATGCCGCCGGTGCGGCGTGCTCAGCGCCAACCGGATCGCGGGCGACGACAACGCGCTGGCTCTCCTGCGGCTGGCCATGCGGCCGCTGTCGGGGAGCCGGCTGAGCATCTGAGCGGGCCGCTACGCCCGGGGCGGAACCGCTTCCTCACCCACGCGCGCCTCCCTACAGTCGATCGTGAAGGGAGGCGCGACGTGGCACTCCGGCGGCTGCTGGCCAGACATCTGCGCCCACGTCGCCGCGCGGTGGCCGCCGTCGTCCTCCTGCAGGTGGCGCAGACGGCCGCCCTGCTCTACCTGCCCACGCTCAACGCCGTGATCATCGACGACGGCGTGTTCACCGGCGACACCGGGCTGATCCTGCGCCTGGGCGCGGTCATGGCCGGCGTGTCCCTCGTGCAGGGCGCTGCCACGCTCGCCGCGGTCCACCTGAGCGCGCGTACGGCCATGGGGGTCGGCCGTGACCTGCGGGAGGCGGTTTACCTGCACGTTCAGCGCCTGTCCACGCAGGAGGTGGGCGCGCTCGGCGTACCCTCGCTGATCACCCGCACCACCAACGACGTCCAGCAGATCCAGACGCTCGCGCTGTCGCTGCTGACGGCGATCGTCGCGGCACCGGTCATGGCCGTGGGCGGGATCGTGATGGCCGTCCTCCAGGACGTCGCGCTGTCCTGGCTGCTGGTCGTGCTCGCGCTGGTCCTCGGCGTCGTCACGGCGGTGCTGGTCGGCAGGATGCGGCCGTTGTCGCGGGCCGTACAGGAGCGTATCGACGCCGTGAACCGGGTGCTCAGGGAGCAGATCGCGGGCGTCCGGGTGACCCGCGCGTTCGTCAGGCAGGACGCCGAGCGCGCGCGTTTCGGGCGGGCGAACGAGGAGCTGACGGGCGTCTCGACCCGCCTGGGCTACACATCGGCCGCGCTGATGCCGCTGGTCGTCAACCTGGTCAACGTCTGCGGCGTCTTCGTGATCTGGGCGGGCGCGCAGCGGGTCGGCGGCGGCGGTCTGGGCGTCGGCGAGCTGACCGCGTTCCTCACCTACCTGGCCATGATCCAGACCGCCGTGCTCACCGCCGCCTTCGTCATCATGAACCTGCCCAGAGCCGAGGTCTGCGCCGTCCGCGTCGCCGAGGTGCTGGACACCGAGCCCGGCCTTGCGCCGCCCGCGAACCCGGTCCGCCGGATGCGCGCCCCCGGCCGCGTCGAGCTGCGCGGCGTGCGCTTCCGCTACCCCGGCGCCGAGGACGACGTGCTCCACGGCGTCGACCTGGTGGCCCGCCCCGGCACGACGACGGCGATCGTCGGCTCCACGGGCAGCGGCAAGAGCACGTTGCTCAGCCTGATCCGCCGCCTGTCCGACCCCACGGAAGGCACGGTGTTCTTCGGCGGCGAGGACGCCACCACCCTCGACCCCTGCCTCCTCGCCCGGTCGGCGAGCCTGGTCGAGCAGCGCCCGCACCTGTTCTCCGGCACCGTGGCCACCAACCTCCGCCACGGCCGCCCGCGCGCCACCGACGACGAGCTCTGGCACGCCCTCGGCATCGCCCAGGCCCGCGACTTCGTGCCCGGCCTCGACACGCCCGTCGCCCAGGGCGGCGCCAACCTCTCCGGCGGCCAGCGCCAGCGGCTGTCCCTGGCCCGCGCGCTGGTTCGCCGCGCGCCGGTGTACCTCCTCGACGACCCCTTCTCCGCCCTCGACCACACCACGGAGTCGCGGGTACGGCAGGCCCTCGCCGCCGAGACCGCCGACGCCACCGTCATCGTCGTGGTCCAGCGCGTGCGCGCCATCCTCGACGCCGACCACATCGTCGTCCTCGACGAGGGCCGGGTCGCGGGCGCGGGCACCCACGAAGAGCTCGTCCGCGACAGCCCCGTCTACCGGGAGATCGTCCGCTCCCAGCTCGGCGAGGAACTGGTCGGATGAGCTTCGGCCGCACGGCCTGGCGCCTGCTGACGCTTCTGCGGCCGTTGCGCCGGTTGTGGGGCGTGGCGGTGCTCGGCCTGGCCAGCATCGTCCTCAACGTCACCGGCCCCCTGCTTCTCGGCCGCGCCACCGACCTCGTCGTCACCGGCGCGATCACCCGGCCGGAGCAGGGGATCGACGGCCGCGCCCTGGCCCTCACGCTGCTGAGCGCGCTCGCCGTGTACGCCGGTTCCGCGACGTTCTGGATACTCCAGCGGCGCTACACCACCCGGCTCGTCCAGGGCGCCGTCTTCCACCTGCGGCGGGAGGCCGGGGAGAAACTCGGGCGGCTACCCGTGCCCTACTTCGACCGGCAGCCTCGGGGGGAGGTGCTGAGCCGTACCACCAACGACGTCGACAACCTCGCGCAGAGCATGCAGCAGAGCATCGGCCAGATCACCAACTCCGCGTTCCTGATCGTGGGGACGCTGGGGATGATGGTCTGGATCTCGCCGTTGCTGGCGGTGGTGGCGCTGGTGACCGTACCGCTGTCGGTCCAGCTCACGCGGGTGGCGGGGCGGCGGGCGCAGGCGGAGTTCGCGCGGCAGTGGCAGGCCACGGGCGAGCTGAACGCGCACGTCGAGGAGGCCTACACCGGGCACACCCTGATCACCGCCTACGGCCGGGGCCGGGAGTCGGCCGATTCCTTCCGCGAACACAACGCCCGCCTGTACCACTCGTCGGCCCGCGCCCAGTTCGTCAGCGGCATCATCGGCCCGGCGACCGGGCTCGCCGGGAACCTCGGCTACGTGCTCGTCGCGGTCGTCGGCGGCCTGCAACTGGCCGCCGGAGGGCTGACGGTGGGGGCCGTGCAGGCGTTCGTCCAGTACTCGCGCGAGTTCGGCGGGCCGTTGACGGCGCTGGCCGGTCTGGCGGGGGTGATCCAGTCGGGGGTGGCGTCGGGCGCGCGCGTCCTCGACCTGCTCGACGCCGCGGAGGAGCCCGCGGACCCGCCTGGTACGGCCGCGCCGGCGCGGGGCCGCGTCGTCTTCGAAGCGGTCTCCTTCACGTACGGCCCCGCGGTAAGCAGGCCCGAGGCGGCGTTGGAACGCGCGGTCGCCCTCGAAAGCGCGGGAGTGCCCGGAGCTGTGTCCGCCGAGGCGGTCATCCGGGACGTTTCGCTGGTCGTCGAGCCGGGCACCACCGTGGCCGTCGTCGGCCCGACAGGCGCGGGCAAGACCACTCTGGTCAACCTCCTGATGCGGTTCTACGACGTGACGTCCGGCCGTATCACCATCGACGGGGTGGACATCCGCGACATGAACCGCGACACGCTACGCGCGGCCACCGGCATGGTCCCCCAGGACAACTGGCTGTTCGGCGGCACCATCCGCGACAACATCGCCTACGGCCGCACCGGCGCCACCCCGGCGGACGTCGAATCCGCCGCCCGAGCCGCCCACGCCGACCACTTCATCCGCACCCTCTCCCACGGCTACGACACCGTCATCGACCAGGACGGCGGCGCCCTGAGCGCGGGAGAACGCCAGCTGATCACCATAGCCAGGGCCGTTCTCGCCGACCCGGTCATCCTCGTCCTGGACGAAGCCACGAGCTCGGTCGACAGCCGCACCGAACTCCTCATCCAGCAGGCGCTGACCCGAGCCCGCCGCAACCGCACCAGCTTCGTCATCGCCCACCGCCTGAGCACGATCCGCCAGGCCGACCTGATCCTGATGCTGCACAACGGCACCATCACCGAACAGGGCACCCACGAAGAACTGCTCGCCGCCAACGGCCCCTACGCCGCCCTCCACACCCCCCGGCCCTGAGACACAGCACAGTCACCAGGCACAGTCCTTCCGGCGCGGGACAACCCTGCCCATCCGATCCGGGGCTGCGCACGCGGCCTCCGGCCGCGTCATTGGTGCCGAGGCGGTATCCCCGGGGCACGGGGTCATGCCCCCGGGGGACACACGCGTCTGTGGGTACCCGCGCCCGGGAGCACGCACGCCTGGGGGTACCCCGAGCCTGTGGCCTCGCGGGCTTCTGGGCGCTTGTGTGTGCGGGGCTGGCGGCATGGGGGCGCCATGGGTCGGTGGGCGTGGGAGACTCGGGGGAAATCGATTTCCAGGGGACTGGAGGTGCGGTGGCGCAGATCACGATCAAGGATGTGGCCGGTCGGGCCGGGGTTTCTCCGGCCACGGTGTCGCGGGTGCTCAACCATGGGCCCACGGTGGCCGAGGAACTGCGGGAGCGGGTGCTGGCGGCCGTCCGGGAGCTGGGGTATCGGCCGAGTTCGCAGGCCAGGTTCCTGCGGACCCGTGCCACCACCGTCCTCGGGCTGATCATCTCGGACATCACGAACCCGTTCTTCACCTCGATGGTGCGCGGCGCGGAGGACGCCGCGAGCAAGGCGGGGTACTCGGTGATGCTGGCCAACACCGACGAGGACCTGGAGAAGGAGCAGCGCTCCATCGAGGTGGCCGCCGCCGAGAACATGGCTGGGGTGATCCTGTCACCGGCCTCGGCGACGCGTACCTCGATCGCGCTTCTCGCCGAACGCGGCATACCTGTCGTCACCGTCGATCGGCGGCTGCAGACGGCCAAAGTCGACCGGGTCGGGGTCAACAACGTCAAGGCTGCCCAGGACGCGGTCCTGCGGCTGGTGGATCAGGGGTGTCGGCGGATCGGGTTCATCGCGGGGCCGACCGAGGTGACGACCGCCGTGGACCGGCTGGCCGGGTACCGGCACGGGCTGCGGGCCGCCGGTCTCGCCTACCGTCGCGAGCTGGTGGTGCGGGGCGACTACCGCATCGAGGGCGGGCGCGCCGCCGCCGCCGGACTGCTGCGTCTCAAACCCGGGCCGGACGCGCTGTTCGTGTCGAACAACCTCATGGCGCTCGGCGCGGCGACCGCTTTGCGGGAGTACGGCCTGCGCTATCCGGAGGACATCACGCTGGCGGTGTTCGACGACATGCGGTGGGCGCTGGGGCTGAGTGACGCGATGACGCTGATCTCGCAGCCCACGTACGAGATCGGGCGGCTCGCTGTGGAGCTGCTGTTGCGCCGCGTGTCGGGGGAGGGGTTCCCGCCTCGGCACGTGGTGCTGCCTGCCGTACTGGTATGACACGGTTCTTGACGGCGTCGCCGGGCCGCTTGACAATGCGGGAAATCGATTTCCCGAGGAGGCCGGGCACATGGACACCCGCTTACGTACCTGGACGGTCACGGGCAGCCTGCTCGCCCTGATCGCCACCACCGCCCCCCACCTGCCCGCCGACGCCGCGTCGCACGGGGAGCGCGCAGCTCCCGGCCCGCTCCCGGCCGCAGCGGTGATGCGGGAAGGCCCCGCTCCGGAACCCCGGCAGGCGGCGCCGGGCCGGGAAAGCGTCTCAGCGGGACACCCCGAGGCCGCGCCGGGAAGGCGGCACTCGGGTTCGACGGTCTCGGGCGGGGAGGTTGCCCGGGACAGGCAGGGGGAAGCGGCGCGAGGAAGGTGGGGCGTGGGGGTGGCGTCGGGAGGGCGAGACCCCAAGGTGTCGGAAGGGTGGGGTGGGGGAGAGGGGCGGGGTGTCGTGGGGGTGGGGCGGTCGCCGGGGGTGGTGGTGGCGAAGGTTACGGGGGCGGGGACGGGGACGGACGCGGCTTGGAAGGTCAATGCCACTGATCTTGGGATCATGTGGGACAACGGGGCCGGGGAGGTGCTGGCCGCGTTCGGGGACACCTTCGGGGACGGGTGGGCGCCGCCGGGGGCGAACGGGGGTGACTGGCGGAGCCAGGTGCTCCTGCGGAGCGGCGACCGGGATCTGGCTGATGGGATGACCTTCAGCAGCGCGGCCACCGATCGGGCGGGGCATGCCAAGGAGCTGATCCCCAGCAGGAAGGTCGATGGTGACGAGATCACCGTCATTCCCACGGCGGGAGTGTCGGTGGGGGCGCGGCAGTACATGGGGTACATGTCGGTACGCCACTGGGGCCCGCCCGGCCAATGGGACACCAACTACGCCGGCATCGCCTACTCCGACGACAACGGCCAGAACTGGACGGCGGCAACCACTCCCCGCTGGGACAACCCGGACGGCGGCAACCACTTCCAGATGGCGGCGATGGTCCGCCGAGACGGCTACGTTCACCTGTTCGCCACCCCCAACGGCCGGAGCGGCGCCGCCTACCTGGCCCGGGTCCCCGAGCACCAGATCCTCGACAAGTCCGCCTACCAGTACTGGACCGGCTCCCAATGGCGGCAGGGCCAGGACACCCTGGCCGCCCCGGTGGTGAACGCCCCCGTGGCCGAGCTGTCGGTGCAGTTCAACGCGTACACCGGCAAGTGGCTGATGACCTACCTGCAGGGCAGCGACGTGGTCCTGCGCTCGGCCGCGGCCCCGACGGGACCGTGGAGCGCACCGGCGCTCGTCGCGAGCTCCGCCGACTACCCCGGCCTGTACGGCGGCTTCATGCACCCCTGGTCGCAAGGCCCCGATCTGTACCTGACGCTGTCGGAGTGGACGCCGTACAACGTCTACCTCATCCGGATCACCCTGACCCCGGACGCCGCCATCGCCAACGCCAACCTGGTCCGCGACCCGAGCTTCGAGCGCCAGACCACCGGCACGGTCGCCACCCCGTGGGCCTGCCACGGCAACTGCGGCATCGACAACGGGACCTGGTCCTTCACCGCCGACCGCAATGCGTTCGCTCGCTACAACCGGGGCTGGCATGACCTGTACCAGGTGGTGCCGGTCGCGCCGAACACCCGCTATGTCCTGACCGGCTGGCTGCGGACCTCGGGCAACAACGACAACGGCTTCTTCGGCGTCAGGGATCCGGGCGGCGCGCCGTTCAGCGAGACGAACTTCCGGGCGGTGGGTTCGTGGACCCGATACCGGGTCGCGTTCGACAGCGGCCCGCGTACCTCGGTGGAGGTGTTCGCCGGGATCTGGACCGACAACGGCGACATGTGGCTCCAGCTCGACGACGTCTCGCTCGTCCGTGGCTGAGAAATCGATTCCTCTGACAAAACCCCAGTACAAGACCGCAATCAGCCGCTCACCGCGTCAGGGAGCCTCTTGACGCGTCCCGCCAACCGAGGTACGACGTCAGCAATCGATTTCTCAAGGAGGAACGACCGTGACCTACGGCCAGCACGGCAGCAGCCTCCGCGACCTGCCGAGGTTACGCGCGCACCGCCGCCGCCGGGCGTCGAGCTGGGACCGCACCGGCGGCAACGACGACAGGATCACGATCGAGCCCGGCCAGACCGTGACGCTGGCCGACCTGCGCGGGGCCGGCTCGGTCAACCACATCTGGATGACCGTCGCCCCCCGCGACCCCGCCACTCCGGAGACCGCCGACCGCGACTTCCTGCGCAAGCTCGTGCTGAAGATCTACTGGGACGGCTCCGAGCACCCCAGCGTGTTCGTGCCGCTCGGCGACTTCTTCGGCATGGGCCACGCGCGCACCGCCGACTTCGTCTCCGCCCCGCTCCAGATGAGCCCGCAGGACGGCAAGGCGTTCAACTGCTGGTTCCACATGCCCTTCGCCGACGGCGCCCGGTTCGAGCTGGTCAGCGAGTGCGCGTCGGAGGTGCTGTGGTTCTACTACTACATCGACTACGACGAGTTCGGCGAGCTGGGTGACGGGCTGGGCCGGTTCCACGCCCAGTGGCGGCGCGAGTGCCCGGCCGACGGCCTGGAGCAGGGCGAGCTGTCCAACTCCGCGTGGCTGTTCGACGGCGCCAACACCGACGGCGCCGGGAACTACGTCATCCTCGACGCCGAGGGCCGCGGCCACTACGTCGGCTGCGTGCTCAACGTGACGAACCTGCGCCGGACGGCCGACTGGAACTGGTACGGCGAGGGCGACGACATGATCTTCATCGACGGCGAGGCCTTCCCGCCGAGCCTGCACGGCACCGGCACCGAGGACTACTTCAACACCGCGTGGTGCCCCAGCCGGCCGTACCACGCGCCCTATCACGGGATCACGCTCCCGGGCGGCGAGAACTGGAGCGGCCAGATCTCCCTGTACCGCTTCCACATCGAGGACCCCGTGCCCTTCACCACCTCGATCCGCGTGACGATCGAGCACGGGCACGCCAACCGGCGCAGCGACGACCTGTCCTCGGTCGCGTACTGGTACCAGGAGCTGCCGCACCGGCCGTTCACCCTGCCGCCCGTGAGCGCCCGGCTGATCTGAGGAGCGGGAAGGAGGAGACGTGCGAGTCATCCGGCTGACCGCGTGCCTGGCGGGCGCGGCGGTGCTGGCGCTCGGCTGCGGATCCGGCGCGGACACGCGGCCCGGCGGCAGGACCGAGATCACGCTGTGGCAGCAGAAGTTCACCGACCAGGAGGACGCCTGGTACAAGAAGGCCGTGGCGGCCTACAACAAGGCGCAGGACAAGGTCGTACTCAAGCACCAGATCGTCCCCGCCGACGCCTGGGACCAGAAGATGAAGGCGGCCCAGGCCGCGGGCAAGGCGCCCGACCTTTACACGCTCAACTACAGCAAGGCGCCGGGTTTCGCCCGCACCGGCCAGATCCAGGCGCTCGACCCGCTCATCCCGGCGGGCAAATGGACCGGGCTGCAGGAGCCCGTGCTGCGCTCGGTGGAGTACAAAGGCCGCAGGTTCGCCTACCCGATGCTGGTCGAGCCGTCGGCCGTCCTGTTCTACCGCAAGGACCTGTTCGCCAAGGCCGGGCTCGACCCCGACCGGCCGCCCGCCACCTGGGCCGAGCTCATCGCGTACGGCAAGCGGCTCACGACCAGGGACGTCTCGGGCGTGGTGACCGCCGGCAACGCCATCGACATGGCGTGGTCCACCTGGGGCCTGCAGTGGAACGCCGCCTCCCACCTGCCCATCAGCGACGACTGGGCGGCGCCGCGGGCGAGCGACCCGGCGTACCGGCAGCTTCTGCAGGTCTACCAGGCCCTCTACCAGCAGGGCATCATGCCCAAGCAGCCGCTCGCGCCGTACGCCGACGCCAACCCGATGGGCCAGGGCAAGGCGGCGATGATGGTCTGCGGCTCGTGGGCCGCGAGCGTCCTGCTGTCGGACTACCCCCAGCTCGTCCCGAACATCGCCGCCGCCGCGCTGCCGTCCTTCGACGGCGACGCCGCCAAGCCGACCGCGACCCTCGGCGGCTGGACGCTCGTCGTGGACGCCAAGTCGAAGCACGCCCAGCCCGCCGCCGACGCCATCAGCTGGCTGCTGGCCGGCGACACCCGGCTGCTGGTCGACTACTTCAAGATCACGAAGTTCTCCAAGTACTCACCGCGCGCGGCCGTGGCCGACGCGGTCAAGAACGACCCGGCCGCCGCGGAGAACCCCTGGGCCAAGATCATCGAGGATCAGGTGGTGGCCCGCGCCAAGCCGGAGCCGACCTACGACTGGGCCATCAGCCTCGCCTTCGGCAAGGCCATCGAGAAGGCGCTGCAGGGCAAGGACATCGATGCCGCGCTGAAGGCGGCCGACGCCGAGATCAAGGAGTTCATCGCGAAGAACGACCTCGCGGGCCAGGGATCTTGACGAGGCGCGGACGGGACACCGGGGCGGCGCTGCTCATGCTGGCGCCGCTCCTGGCCCTGCTGGGCGTCTTCGTCGTCTGGCCGCTGGTCCACGCGGCGTACATCAGCTTCTACACCTGGAGCTTCTACGAGTCGCCCGTCTTCGTCGGCCTCGGCAACTACCTCGACGTGCTGACCGACCAGGCGTTCGTCGACGCGGTGCTGCGCGGCCTGGCGTTCTCGGCCATGGTGGTGCCGGCGCAGGTGGCCGTGGCGTTCGTCTTCGCCGTCCTGGTCAAGTCGCTCAGCCGGCGGATGGCCGCGTTCATGAAGGTCACGATCTACATCCCCGCGGTGATCTCCGAGGTGATCGCCGCCATCGTGTTCTCGCTCATCTACACCCACCGCGGCGGCCTGCTGAACTGGTTCCTCGGCCTGCTGGGCAAGCAGGAGGACACGGCCTGGCTCGGCGAGACCGGCACCGCGCTCGCCGCGGTCGCGGTGCCGGCGGTCTGGCTCGGCGTCGGCGTCGCCTCCCTGATCATGCTGGCCGGGCTGCTCGACATCCCCGAGACCTACTACGAGTGCGCCTCGCTGGACGGCGCCGGCCCGTGGACCAAGATGTTCCGGATCACGCTGCCGCTCATGAAGAACATCATCCTGTTCCTGCTGGTCACCGGGTTCGCCGCGTCGCTGCAGTTTCTCGTGCTGCCGCTGGTCATGACGCAGGGCGGCCCGGTCGACTCCACGACGCTGCCCAACCTGTTCATCTTCCGCCACTTCACCAACGACCTCTACATCGGCTACTCGATCGCCGCCGCCCTGCTGCTCTTCGCCGTCCTGGGCGCGGTCTCGGCGGTCATCTTCCGTCTCGTGCGATCGGAGAAGGCGATGGACGGATGATCGGGCGGATCATCAGGTACGGCACCGCCGCCCTGTTCACCGTGGCGGCACTGTTCCCGCTGGCCTGGATGGCCGTGGCCGGGTTCAAGGCCAAGACCGAGGTCGTGGCGACGCCGTTCCAGTTCTTTCCCGAGATGTGGCGCTGGGAGAACTACGCCCAGTTGCTCGGCGACGCGGCGTTCCTGCGCTCGCTGGCGGTCACGTTCACCGGCGCGGTCCTGTTCGCGGCGCTCAGCCTGGCCGTCAACGCGCTCGGCGCCTACGCCTTCGCCCGGCTGGACTTCGCGCTCAAGCGCACGCTGTGGTTCGTCGTGATCACCACGATGTTCGTCCCCGGCATCGCGATCATGCTCACCTCGTTCGTCGTCGTCACCCAGCTCGGCATGCTGGACTCGCTGGCCGTCCTGGTGATCCCCGGCGCCGCGTCCGGCCTGCAGGTCTTCTTCCTGCGCCAGTACTACCTCGGGCTGCCGGTCGCGCTGGAGGAGGCCGCCCAGCTCGACGGCGCCGGGCCGTGGCGCGTCTTCCTGCACATCTTCGTCCCGCTGTCCAAAGGAGCCTTCGTGGTCGTGGGGGTGACGTCGTTCCTGGCGTTCTGGAACGCCTACATCTGGCCGGTGCTGACGATCACCGATCCGGAGCTGTTCCAGGTGCAGCAGTACCTGGCGGCCTTCCGCTCCGACCGGAGCTCCGAGCTGAGCCTGCTCATGGCGGGCTCGGCGCTGGCCGCGCTGCCGGTCATCGTCCTGTTCCTGTGCTTCCAGCGGCACATCATCGCCGGCATCCGCATCTCGGGGCTGAAGTGAGGGCGCGGCCCATCCCGCACCAGCGGGGGCGGCACGTGGCCATGCCGCTCGGCGGGATCGGCACCGGCAACCTCGCGATCTGCGCCGACGGGGGGCTGCGCCAGTGGCAGCTCCAGAACTCGGGCAACCATCTGGGCGGCCTGCCGTACACCTTCTTCGCGCTGCGGGTGAGCACGTGGGAGCCGCCCGCGAACAGGACCGTCATCCTGCAGGCGCCGCCCCCCGCGCCGGGGGCGGAGGGAACGCCGCTGGTCAACGACGACCACGTGCCCGCGTGGCAGCGGGAACTGCTGGCGCGGCATCCGGGAGTGCCGGGGACGACCTTTCGCGGGCTGTATCCGTTCGCCCGGATCGAGTACCACGGGCTGCCGGTGCGGGCGGAGCTGGAGGCGTTCAACCCGCTGATCCCGCTCGACGTGGAGCGCAGTTCGCTGCCGGTGGCGATATTCACGTTCACGCTGGCCAACGAGGGGGCCGTGCCGGCGCAGGTGTGGCTGGCGGCGGCCGTGCAGAATCCGGTGGGGCACGACGGGACCACCGCGGTCGAGGGCGTGCGCGCGGCCGGATACGGCGGCAACACCAACCGCGTGCGCCGCCACGGCGGGTGGAGCGCGCTGGTCATGGAGAACACGCGCGTGGATCCGGCCGCGCCGGGCGCCGGGCAGGCGGTGCTGTCGGCCGACTCGCCGCAAGCCGCCTTCCTGCCGCAGTGGGCGCATCCGGAGGAGTTTCTGTCGTTTCTCGCCGGACGCGCCGTCTACGGCGACGCCGATCGGGTACGGCACGCGTCCTGGTCACCCGACCCCCAGACCGGCCGCGCCCGGCCGGGCCCTTCACCGGAGGGCCACACCTGGAACGGCGGCCTGGTGGCGCCGGTCACCCTCGAACCCGGCACGAGCGCCCAGATCCGGATGTGCCTCGCCTGGCACTTCCCCAACCGGTACGCGGACTTCATCCAGTTCGGCCCGCCGAACCCCGCCTGGGGCCCGACCCGCTTCTGGCTGGGCAACGCCTACGCCACCCGCTTCCCCGACGCCGTCGACGTGGCCGCCTACACCCAGGAACACTGGACCGGCCTGCGCGACGACTCGCTGCGCTGGACCGGCGCCTTCGACGGACTGCCGGTGGAGACCGCCGAGCACCTCGCCGCGCAGGCCGCGATCCTGCGCAGCCCCTCCTGCTTTCGCGCCGCCGACGGCACCTTCTACGGCTTCGAGGGCGTGCTCGGCGCCTCCACCTCGATGTGGTCCGGCGACGTCGGCGGCTCGTGCCCGCTCAACTGCACCCACGTGTGGAACTACGCCCAGGCCGTCGCCAAGCTCTTCCCCACGCTGGAGCGCGACATGCGGGCCACCGAGTTCGGCGTCGCGCAGGCGCCGCAGGGCTACCTCCCGCACCGCGTCCTGGCCCCCACCTACCTGCGCCAGCTCTGGGACGTCCCCATCGGCGGCCCCACGGAACCCGCCCTCGACGGCATGCTCGGCGCCCTACTCAAGACCTTCCGCGAGGTACGGCACGGCGACCCCGCCGACCACCGCCCCGCCCTCCAACGGCTGCTCGGCCACATCCGCCGCACTTGGGACCCGGAGGCGACCGGCGTGCTGCGCGGCGTGCAGCCGTCCACGCACGACATCGACCTGAACGGCCTCAACCCGTACATGGGCGGGCTGTGGCTGGCCGCGCTGCGCGCCGCCGCCGAGATGGGACTCGGCGACGACCTGCCCGAGCTGTTCGCCCGGGGCAGCGCCCTGTACGACGAGCGGCTCTTCAACGGCGAGTACTACATCCAGGAGCCGGAACCCGGCACCGACTACCAGTGGGGCACCGGCTGCCTGTCCGACCAGCTCATCGGCCAGTGGTGGGCACACCAGCTCGGCCTCGGCCACATCCTGCCGCGCGAGCACGTGGTATCGGCGTTGCGGGCGATCGTGCGGCACAACCTGCGTACCGGCTTCGAGGGGTTCGAGCATCCGTACCGGGTCTTCGCCGACGGTGACGACACCGGGCTGCTCATGTGCACGTGGCCGCGGGGCGGGCGGCCCGAGGTGCCGACCCGGTATTGCGACGAGGTGTGGACGGGCAGCGAGTACCAGGTCGCGGCGCACTGCCTGTGGGAGGGGCTGACGGAGGAGGCCGACGCCATCCTGGGCGGGCTCTGGCGCCGGTACGACGGGCGGCGGCGCAACCCGTACAACCAGATCGAGTGCGGCGACCACTACGTGCGCGCCATGGCGGGCTGGTCGGTGCTGGAGGCGATGTCCGGCGTCACGTGGGACGCGGGCACGGGGCGGCTCACGGTGCGGGACCGGGGACCCGGCCGCTGGCCCCTGCTGCTGCCGACCGGCTGGGGCCACCTGACCCGCGACGCCGAGGGCGTCCACCTCACCTGCCTGTACGGCGAGCTGCCGGCAGGCGCCTCGGTCGAGGAACCGGTCAGAGGCCCGGCAGCGTGGTGAACGTGATGCGGTCGTACGGTGACCAGTTTCCCGTCTCGTACAGTAGCCCGACCCCCGCGTCGCCCAGATGCACCAGGTCGGAGTAGGCGGCCGGCACCCCGGACACGTGCCGGACGAACTGCCACGTCTGACCCGCGTCCTCGCTGACCCGCAGGCCCATCGCGGCCCGGTCGGTGAGGTGGGACGGGCCGGAGTACAGGAGCCGGCCGCCCGGCAGCGCCAGCACGCTGGCCTGGACGTCGGCGGTGACGATCGTGGCCTGGGCGCGGTAGGAGACCTCGAGGGTCTGGCCGCCGTCGCGGCTGTAGGCGTCGGCGCGGTTGCCGGGGCCGGTGCCGCCGCGGTCACGGCAGTTGAAGTAGAGGCGGCCGTCGGGCAGTTCGGCGAGGGTGGTCTCGTTCTCGTTGACGTAGCCGTTGGGGTTGGAGGAGGTGAAGCCGATCCGCCAGTTCGCGCCCTGGTCGTCGGAGTAGACGCAGTGGCCGCCGTAGTGCTTGGGCTCCGATCCGGTGTCACCGGCGGCGGGCGGGCGGGAGTGGCTGGCGCCGATGACGATCCGGCCGGAGGTGGTGACGATGCCGTGGCCGGGGCCGGTGGCGTACCAGCGCCAGGCCGGTTGTTTCACGGCGGCGGTGATCTCGGACGGCGGGCTCCACGTCGCGCCGGCGTCGTCGGAGCGCTGCAGGTAGACGCGGCGGGGGGCGGCGGCGCCGCGCATGATCTCGTGCTCGGTGGCCGCGCCCGCGTTGCGGCAGGTGAGCAGGAGGATGCGGCCCGACGGCAGGACCACGGGGGCCGGGTTTCCCGCGGTGTCGTTTCCGTGGCTGGTGACCACCTGGAGCGGGCCCCAGCTCCGGCCGCCGTCGGAGGAGCGGCGGCACACCACGTCGATGTCGCCGGTGTCGCTGATCGCCTGCCGTCCTTCGGCGAACGCGACCAGGGTCCCGTCCTGCGCGCGGACGATCGCGGGAATGCGGAACACCGGATAATCCGTGCCTGAGGCGAACACCACCGTCGACATGCGTTCGATCATTCCGCAGGATCGGCCCTCGCCGCTAGAGACCAACCGTCCCGGCGGCCGGGAACGCATGAGTAGGGCCTACTCATGCGCCATACCCGGATATGCCGGACCGTGCCTGGTATGGATGGTTTCCACGACACCACCACGGCCGGGGTGACCGAACTGCGCGTGCACGGGGTCTCCGGCACCCCGCCCGCCGACATCCTCAACCACCCCCACCCGCGGCAGGTCTGCGGTGACGACGAGGCCGGGTTCTACCGGCGGTGGTGGCCCGGCGGGCAGCCGACCGGCCAGGACGCCGACCTGCCCGGAGTCCGGCGCAGGGAGGCGTACGCGTGGGGCGGCCTCACCTCCGGCGGCAAGACGATCGCGCTGTGGTTGTTGCTGCTGCCGTTCGCGCTGGTCAACCTGGCGTACTTCATGCTGCCCCGCCCCGCGCCCCGGTCCGCGGACGGTACGCCGTCCCGCTGGGCGATCCTGCTGCGGGACGTGGCCGAGGCCGGGCTGCGGCTCTACGCGCTGCTGCTGACCGGGGCGCTGGTCGGAGCGGTGACCCGGGCCGCGGTGGACCTCGTCGGCTGGCAGTGCGCCGCGGCCGGCCGTGGCTGCACCCTGCCGGAAGCGCCGTCGTGGGTGCAGTGGCTGAACGCGCTGTGGCCGGAGGAGATCTCGCCCCGGCTCGCGCTCACCGCGCTGGTGCCCTTCGCCGTCGTGGTGCTGCTGTGGGTGATCGGCCGGCGGACCTGGATGCGTGACGAGGGTACGGCCATGCCGTCCAACGGGGCCGAGTCCACCTCCGCCCTCCTTGCCCAGCCGCGGTTGTGGCACGGGGAAGGGCCCGTGGGGCGGCTGCGGGCGCTCCATCTCGCGTTCGCGCTCGGGTCGATCGGGCTGGTGGTGGCGCTGCCGTACACGGGGATCGGGGTGGGGCTGGCCCTGACGCTCGCCAACGCGGGCGTGCAGGTGGCCGCGGTGCTGCTGGTGCTCCTGCCCGGCGTGGCCCGCCGCGTCAACCCCCGGTCGGACTCCGGCCGGCCGTGGCTCGACGGGGTGTGCGTCGTGGTGCGGTGGGCGGGGCTGGGGGCCTTCGTGGTCACGTTCCTGGTGGCGCTGAACGGGCTGCCCAACGGGGCGCCGGCCTACCGGCTGCCGACCGGTGTGCTGGGGCAGGTGACCTTCGCGCTGACGGTGGGGGTGGCGCTGTTGCTGCTGGCCGCCGTGCTGGGCCTGGCGCTGATGGACCGGCAGCGGGAGGCGCGGCGGCCGGTGGGCGGGATGGCGAGCTGGTTCGTGCTGATGGCCGCCACCGCCTGCGTGAACGCGCTCGGGCTCGGGGTCGTGTTCTGGACCGCCTCCTTCTTCGGGGTCCCCGACTCCATGAACACCGGGATCTCCGCCGGCGGTCCCGGCCGCCGCCTCTTCCTGGGTGACGAGACCTGGTGGACCGCCTCGCTGCTGCCCGTCGTGGGGGCGGGCGCGGTGGTCGCCGGCGTCGTCCTGGTGTGCGTCCGGCTCAGGGTGGCCGCGGCGCTGGCGTCCGAGCTGACGGAGCAGTACGGGGCGGAGAACCAGACCACGGTGGCGCGCATGTGGGCGCTGGCCTCGCTGACCGACAAGGCCGGGCTGGTCCTGGGGGTGCTGTCCGGGTTCGGGCTGGCGGGGTTCGCCGTGGTGACCGTCATCTACCAGCTCAACCTGCTCATCCCCGTGGGCGGGGTCGCCGGGCTCATGGCCACCCTCGGTAGCTGGGCGCTGGCCGCGCTGCTGGTCGGGCTGGTTCTGCTGGGCCGGCGTGCGTACAGCGACAACGGGCTGCGCCGGACGATCGGGATCTCGTGGGACATCTGCACGTTCTGGCCGCGGGCCATCCACCCGCTCGCCCCGCCCTGCTACACCGAGCGGGTCATCCCCGACCTGCTGCGCCGCCTGCGCACGCTCGCCCCCGGCGACACCGACCGGGTCCTGCTGTCGGGACACAGCCAGGGCAGCGTCATCGCGGTCGCCGCGATCATGCAGCTCGACCCGGAGATGAAGAAGCGCGTCAGCCTGCTGACGCACGGCTCTCCGCTGCGTCGCCTGTACGCGGCCTTCTTCCCCGCCTACTTCGGCCCCGAGTGCCTGAAGGAGGTGGCGAAGGTGCCGTGGATCAACCTGTACCGCCGCAGCGACCCGATCGGCGGCCCCATCTTCCACCGCATCCCGGACGCGGCCGCGGCCCCCGAGGAAGCCGGAGAACCGGCCAGAGCGCCGGGGTCGATCACGGGGCCCGTCACGGAGTGGGCCACGGCGGCGACGACGGCGTCGGACACCGGTCCGCTCATGGGGTCGGTCACCCGCCCGGCGAGCGGCCACGTCGTCGACCGCCACTGCTGGGACCCGGCCCGCCCCGAGCACGGGGAACGGCTGCCCCTCGCGTACTGGCACTCCGACTACTGGCTCGACCCCGCCTACCAGGAGTCCGTGGCCTTACTGACCGCACGGCCCGGCGGCCCGGCCGTCACGGTCACCCGGGTCACGGCCCCGGACCAGGTGGGCTCGTAGCCGCGCTTACCTCCTTCTCCTCCTCGGGAAGGAGGCGGGGTTCGGCATCGGGCCGGAGGCGGGACGATCTTCGAGCTGGGAGGGTCGGAGATGTCCCGCGTTACTCCGTGAAAGGGCTCATCATGCTCGCGAGGAAGCTGTTGACCGCAGTCGTGGCAGGGTCGGCGATCCTGGCCGCCGCGACCGTCACCGCCACCCCGGCCGCCGCCGACCCGGGGCTCGACCGGCGGGCGTTGCGGCAGACGCTGGAGGAGGTGCCGAAGGGCGGCGTTTACGGCATCTACTCCGACGTGCGCTACCGGCGCCAGGAGTGGCGGGGGGCCGCCGGTCGTGCCGATGTGACGACCGGTCAGCAGATGCGGCCGGACATGCGCCACCGGGTGGGCAGCATCACCAAGAGCTTCACCGCCACGGCCGTCATGCGGCTGGTGGAGCGGGGCCGCATCGGACTCGACACGCCGGTGGAGACGTACCTGCCCGGCCTGCTGCCCGACGCGCGCATCACCGTGCGGATGCTGCTCAACCACACCAGCCACCTCGGCGACTACGACGAGGCGCTGATCACCGTTCCGGAGGACCTGGAGACCATGCGGGTCCGGCAGTACTCCAAGCAGGAGCTGATCACCCTCGGAGTGGGCGTGGGCAAGACCGGCGAACCCGGACAACTGCCGGGCGTGTACTCCAACACGAACTACATCGTCCTCGCGCTGCTGATCACCAAGGTCACCGGCGAGGAGGCCGAGGACCACATCACCCGGTCCGTGATCCGCCCGGCGGGGCTGGTGAACACGTCCTTCCCGCGCACGCCGTACCTGCCGCGCCCGCACGCCAGGGCGTACACGTCGGTGTTCGGGTACTTCGACCCGCCGCGTGACTACACCGTGTTCAACATGTCGTGGGGCTCGACCGCCGGGGCGATCGTGTCCACGATGTCCGACCTCAACCGCTTCTACCGGGCGCTGCTCGGGGGCAAGCTGGTCAGTCAGGCCTCGCTGGCGCAGATGAAGCAGACCGTTCCGGTCCTGCCGGGCGAGGGAGCGCCGTCGGCGGCCGACTACGGCCTGGGCATCTTCTCGCTGGACCTGCCCTGCGGCGGCAAGGCCTGGGGCCACGACGGCGGCGTGATCGGCATGGCGACCAACTCCTTCACCACCGAGAATCTGCGGCGGCAGGTCTCGACCGGCGTCAACCTCACCTGGCACCCGGCCGCCGAGCCGGGCGAGATCGCCCACGCGCGGCACCTGCTCACCGGGTTGTGCGGCGCCGATCAGGCCGCCGCCAAGTCCGCCCCGTTCACGGTGCCGAACCTGGACACGCTGCCGGTTCCGTCACGCTCCTGACGGAGGCTCCTCCAGTACGCGCTGGACCACGGCGAAGGCCGCGTTGGCCGCCGGGACGCCGCAGTAGACCGCGCTCTGCAACAGCACCTCGCCGATCTCGTCGGGGGACAGGCCGTTGCGGAGCGCGGCGCGGGCGTGCATGGCCAGTTCCTCCAGGTGCCCTCCGGCGACCAGCGCGGTCAGCGTGACGCAGCTACGGGTGCGGCGGTCGAGCCCGGGGCGGGTCCAGATCTCGCCCCAGGCGTAGCGGGTGATGAAGTCCTGGAAGTCGCGGGTGAAGGCGGTGGTGCGGGCGACCGCCCGGTCCACGTGCGCGTCGCCCAGGACTTCGCGCCGTACCCGCATGCCGTCCGCCGGGGGCAGATGGGCCAACAGGGCGGCGGTGACCTGCGCGGGGCGGTCCACGGTGGCCAGGTGGGCGGCTCCGGAGATCTCCACCAGGCTCGCCCCGGGGATGCCGTCGGCCAGCAGCCGGGCGTGCGCGGGCGGCGTGGCCGGGTCCTCGCGCCCGGCGACGATCAGCGTGGGCGCCGCGATCGCGGCGAGCGACCCCCTCAGGTCGTACGCGGCGAGCGCGTCACAGCAGGCGGCGTACGTCTCGGGGTCGAACCCGGCCAGATCGTCCAGCAGCTCCTTGGCCCGCGAGGTACCCGCCCCGGCGGCGAACCAGCGCCGCGCCGCGGTGTCGAGCAGCGGAGCGGTGCCCCGCTCGCGCACCAGCCGCGCCCGTTCGTGCCAGCCCTCCGGCTCGCCGAAACGCGCCGACGAGCAGATCATCGCCAGCGAACGCACCCGCCCAGGCCACGTCAGCGCGAGCTGCGCCCCGATCGCCCCGCCGAGGGAGACGCCCGCGTGGTGGAACGCGCCGATGCCCAGCGTGTCCGCCAGCCCGATCACCGCCTCGGCCAGTTCGCCGACGGAGCCGAGCGCGGGCAGCTCGTAGCGGACCACCCGGAAACGGCGGGCGAGTTCGGGCACCTGGGCTTCCCACAGCCGCGCGGTCGTGCCCACGGACGGGCCAAGCAGAAGCGGCTCGCCGTCGGCCGGGCCGTCGATCCGGTGCCTCATGGCGTGTCCTCCAGCGCTCGGGTGACCAGGTCGGCGGCGGCGCCGGTGGAGCCGGGGACGGCCAGGTTGGCGCGCATCCGGTCCGGATGCACGCGCAGGCCGGACACCAGCTCGGCGGCGTCACGGGCGGCCCCGGCCGCCAGGCGCAGCGCCTCGCGCAGCGGTTGCCACTCCGCGTGCCAGGCGCCGGGAGGCCGTTCGTCCTCGGCGGCGAGCGAGCCGTACAGGATGGAGGCCAGCGCGGGGACCTGCCGCGCGGCGGCGGCGATCATGACGGCGCGGACGGGGTTGTGCTTGTGCGGCATCGACGACGAGCCGCCGCCGGCGCCCTCCGACAGCTCGCCGATCTCGCCGCGCGACAGGACCAGCACGTCCGCGGCGAGCTTGCCGAGCGCCCCGCAGGTGAACGCCAGCGCGCCCGCCAGGTCGGCGACCGGGGCGCGCAGGACGTGCCAGGGCAGGATCGGCGCGGCGAGCCCCAGCTCGCGGGCGAACGCGGCGCACAGCGCCGGATCGAGAGTCCCGGCGGGGCCGCCGAGCTGGGCGGGCGGGTCGAGCGCCGCCAGGCGGCGGCGCGCGTCGATCGCGAGCCTGCGCCATCCGGCCGCCTTGAGCCCGAAGGTGGTGGGCACGGCCTGCTGGGTGAGCGTGCGCGCGGCCATCGGGGTGTCGCGGTGGTCGCGGGCCAGCCGGGTCAGCCCGGCGATCACGGTGTCGAGGTCGGCGAGCAGCGGGACGAGCGCCCGCCGCGTGACGAGCATGAGCGCGGTGTCGAGGATGTCCTGGCTGGTGGCGCCCGCGTGCACCCACCGCGCGTGCTCGCCGGCCGCCGCGCGCAGCAGCTCGACGAGCGGGATCACGGGATTGCCGCCGGACCGCGCCCGATCGGCCAGCTCGGACAGCTCCGTCGTGGCGGGGAACGCGGCGCACGCCCGCTCGATCGCCGCGACCGCCTCCGCCGGGGCCTGGATCCTGGCCAGCGCCAGCTCCGCCTCCAGCATCGCCCGCAGCACCGCCTGGTCGCCGGTGGCCTCGCCCGCCGCCCGCATGGGCGACAACAACCCCAGATCAGCCGAACTCAAGGAAGACCGTCTCCTTCTCTCCCTGCAACCACAGGTCCCACCGGTACACACCCTCACGCTCCGGTACGGCCAGCAGCGTCCCGCCCCGCTCGATCGAGTCGGGGAACGGGCCGGGCCGCAGGTAGATCCGCGTGAACAGGTGATGCAGCAGCCCGCGCGCGAACACGCACACACTGATGTACCCGTTGCCCGGCGCCACGGTCCGCAGCAGCCAGTGCCCGTCGGCGTCGGTCGAGACACGGCCGAACCCGGTGAAGTCCGCGCCGTGCCGCCCGATGACCGCCCCGGTGACCGGGTCGCGGCGCAGGCTGCCCGGCGCGCCGCGCAGCGAACCGGCCGCGTCGGCCTGCCAGAACTCCAGCAGCGCGTCGGGCACCGGCTCACCCGCGCCGTCGAACACCCGGCCGTGCACGGTGATCCCGCCGCCGGCCAGGTCGCCGCCGCCGGGGAAGGGCAGGGCGTAGCCGTAGAAGGGACCGACGGTCTGGGAGGGCGTCGGCGGGAACGTCATGACTCCGTCCAGGTGGCGGCGGGCCCGTCGAGCACGATGTCCCAGCGGTAGCCGAGCGACCACTCCGGCCGCGACAGCGCGTGGTCGTAGGCGGCGACCAGCCGTTGCCTGGCGGCGGCGTCGGTCACCGAGCGCAGGACCGGGTCGTAGGGGAAGAGCGGGTCGCCGGGGAAGTACATCTGCGTGACCAGGCGCTGGGTGAAGGCGCTGCCGAAGACGGAGAAGTGGATGTGCGCCGGCCGCCAGGCGTTGCGGTGGTTGCGCCAGGGGTAGGCGCCGGGCTTGATCGTGGTGAACCGGTAGGCGCCGTCGTCGCCGGTCAGGCAGCGGCCGATGCCGGAGAAATGGGGGTCGTGCGGGGCCGGGTGGTCGTCGCGCTGGTGGGGGTAGCGGCCGGAGGCGTTGGCCTGCCAGATCTCCACGAGCTGGCCGCGGATCGGGCGGCCCTGCCGGTCGGTGATCCGGCCCTCGACGGTGATGCGCTCGCCCAGCGGCTCGCCCGTGTGCTGCCTGGTCAGGTCGGCGTCCAGGGCGGTCACGTCGGTGACGCCGAAGACGGGTCCGCGCAGCTCGGCGGCGTCCGGGTCCTTGACCGGCACCAGCGGCTGCTTGGGGTGGCGCAGCACGCTGCTGCGGTAGGGGGCGTAGTCGCGCCGCGGGTGGCCGGAGGGCTCGGGCGGCGCCGCCCACTCGGCGATCTCGCGGTCGATGTCGTCCTGCGTCAGCATGCGGGTCACCTTTCGAGCACGACGGCCAGGCCCTGGCCGACGCCGATGCAGAGGGAGGCGAGGCCGGTGCCCGACCCGGCCTCCGCGAGCTGGTGGGCCAGGGCGCCGGTCAGGCGGGCGCCGGACATGCCCAGAGGGTGGCCGAGGGCGATCGCGCCGCCGCGCGGGTTGACGATGCCGGGGTCGAGCTCGGGCATTTCGGCCAGGCAGCCGAGGACCTGGGCGGCGAAGGCCTCGTTCAGCTCGGCCACGGCCAGGTCGCCGAAGCGCCGGCCGGCCTTGGCCATGGCCCGGCGGCTCGCCTCGACCGGGCCGAGCCCGAAGGAGGCGGGTTCGATGGCGCTGACGCCGGAGGCCACGATCCGGGCCAGGGGCTCGCGGCCGCCGAGCCCTTCCTCGTCGGTCAGCAGGAGGGCGGCGGCGCCGTCGTTGAGGGGGGAGGAGTTGCCCGCGGTGACCGTGCCGCCGGGGCGGAAAGCGGGTTTGAGTTGGGCGAGGGCCTCCAGCGAGGTGTCGCGTCTGATGCCCTCATCCGCCGAAAAATCGCCTATCGGCACGATTTCTTGGGAAAAATCGGCTTTTGCGGCTTTCTGGTGGCTCTCCAGGGCGAACGTGTCCTGGGTCTCGCGGGCGATGCCGTACCGGTCGGCGATCAGTTCGGCGCCCTCGCCCAGCGGCACCGTGTGCTCGGCCGGCATCCGCGGGTTGACCAGCCGCCACCCGAGCGTGGTCGACACGAGCTCCGCGCCCCCGGCCGGGAAGGCGCGCGAAGGCTTCGGCAGCACCCAGGGCGCGCGGGTCATCGACTCCACGCCGCCCGCGATGACCGCCGAGGCGTCGCCCAACGCGATGGCGCGGTAGGCCTGGATCACCGCCTCCATCCCCGAACCGCACAGCCGGTTGACCGTGGCGCCCGGCGTGCTCACCGGCAGCCCGGCCAGCAACGCCGCCATGCGGGCCACGTTGCGGTTGTCCTCACCGGCGCCGTTGGCGTTGCCGAACAGCACCTCGTCCACGTGTTCGCGCCCGGTGCGCTCGGCCAGCGCCCTGACCACGTGCGCCGCCAGGTCGTCCGGGCGGGTCTCGGCCAGCGCCCCGCCGTACCGGCCGATGGGGGTGCGCACGGCGTCGGCGATGTAGACGGCTCTCATCCGATCACTGCTCCTGTACGGCCGCGCAGTTCGTCCACGCTCACGCCGGGCGCGGTCTCGACCAGCGCGAAGCCCTCGGGGGTGACGTCCAGGACACCGAGGTCGGTGATCACCCGGTGCACGCAGGCCCGCCCGGTGAGCGGCAGCGTGCACTCCCGCACCAGCTTGGGGCTGCCGTCCTTGGCGGTGTGCTCGGTGACGACGAGCACCCGCCGCGCGCCGTGCACCAGGTCCATGGCTCCACCCATGCCCTTGACCAGGCGTCCGGGAACCATCCAGTTGGCCAGGTCGCCGCCCGCGGACACCTGCATCGCGCCGAGCACCGCCACGTCGATGTGCCCGCCGCGGATCATGCCGAACGACAGCGCCGAGTCGAAGAAGGCCGCGCCGGGCACGACGGTGACGGTCTCCTTGCCCGCGTTGATCAGGTCGGGGTCCACCTCGTCGGCCGCGGGGTAGGGGCCGACGCCGAGCACGCCGTTCTCCGAGTGCAGCGTGACCGTGATCCCGCGCGGCAGGAAGGACGGGATGCGGGTCGGCAGCCCGATCCCGAGGTTGACGTAGTCGCCGTCGCGCAGCTCCGCCGCCGCCCTGGCGGCCATCTCGTCGCGGCTCCAGCTCATGCCCGCACCGTGCGCCACTCGATGCCCTTGGCCGCGGCCTGCTCCGGGGTCAGCGGCAGCACGCGCTGCACGAAGACGCCCGGCAGGTGCACCTCGTCGGGGTCGAGGTCGGTCAGCTCCTCCACCTCGGCGATCGTGATCCGCCCCGCCATCGCGGCCAGCGGGTTGAAGTTGCGCGCCGCCTTGCGGAAGGACAGGTTCCCGTGCCGGTCGCCGCGCGCCGCCCGTACCAGCGCGAAGTCGGTGGTGATCGCGCGTTCCAGCACGTACGGCACGCCGTCGAACTCCCGCACCTCCTTGGGTGGCGCGGTCAGCGCGACCGAGCCGTCGGGGTGGTGGCGCAGGGGCAGGCCGGACTCCGCGACCGGCGTGCCCACCCCTGCGGGCGTGTAGAAGGCGGGGATGCCGCAGCCGCCGGCGCGCAGCCGTTCGGCGAGGCTGCCCTGCGGGGTCAGCTCCACCTCGACCTCGCCCGCCAGGTACCGCCGGCCGAACTCCTTGTTCTCCCCGATGTAGGAGGCGGTGACGCGGGCGATGCGCCCGGCCGCCAGCAGGAGCCCGAGGCCGCCGCCGTCGGTGCCGCAGTTGTTGGAGACCACGCCGATGCCGGTGACGCCGCTGTCCAGCAGGGCCTCGATCAGCACGGCCGGGATGCCGCTCAGGCCGAAGCCGCCGACCGCGAAGGAGGCGCCGTCGTGCACGCCGTTCAGCGCCTCCGCGGCGGAGCCGACCACCTTGTCCATTGTCGCTCCAAGCGTTCGCAGAGTGAACTAAAGTTCACTATGAGCCGGTTTCGAGTATGGGGACCGCCCCGCCGGGCTGTCAAAGGAGGGCTCATGGAGCCGAGCGGAGCGCTGGAGCGCGGACTGACGGTGCTGCGGGTGGTGACCGCCGCGCCGGAACGCCGCTGGCGCGCCACCGACCTGGTGCAGGCCACCGGGCTGGCCCGCGCGACCGTCGACCGCGTGCTGGCCACGCTGGTCACCCTCGGCTACCTGCGGGCCGACGGCCGCGACGTACTGCTCGCGCCCCGGCTGCTGGAGCTCGGCGCCGCCTACCTCGCCGCGAGCGGCCTGCCCGCCACGCTCGGCCCGCACGCCGAGGCCCTCGCCGAAGAGCTGGACGAGTCGGTCTCCCTCGCCGTCCCCGACGGCGGCAGCGTACGCTTCGTCGCCCGCTACACCCGGCGGCGCACGATGACCGTCGCCCTGCGCGTCGGCGACGTGCTGGCCGCCGGGCGGTGCGCCGCCGGGTTCGTGCTGCTCGGGGCCGCCGTGCCCTGGGCCGTGGACGACCAGCTCGTCGAGCCCGGCCTGGTCGCCGTCGCCATGCCGGTCCACGAACCCGGCGGCGAGGCCGTCTGCGCGGTCAGCGTCATCAGCCACACCAGCCGGCACACCGCCGACGGCCTGCGCGAACACGCCCTGCCCCACCTGCGGCGTGCCGTCGCCGCCATGGAGGCCGCGCTACGCCTCGACCCGCCCCGGCGGCTCGTGCCGGGCGCCGACCTGTCGCGCGTGCCCAAGGACGAGCTGGGCGCCGCCTACCTGCAGTCGCTGGCCCGCGGGCTCGGCGTGCTCGTCGCCCTCGGGGCCGCGCCCGGCGGGCTCACGCTGGCCGAGGCGGCCCAGGTCACGGGGCTGGCGCGGGCCACGGTGCGGCGGGCCGTACAGACGATGGAGCGGTTCGGCTACGTGAGCGCGCGGCGCGCCCGCTTCGTGCCCCTGCCGCGCGTCCTGGAGCTGGGGTACGCGCACCTGTCGGCGCTCACCCTCGCCGAAGTCGTCCAGCCACACCTGGCGGCGCTCGCCGAACGAGTGCGCGAGTCCGCCTCGGTCGCCGTGCTGTCCGGGGACGACGTCGTCTACGTCGCCCGCGTGCCGACGGCCAGCATCATGAGCGTGGACATCACCCTCGGCACCCGCTTCCCCGCCCACGCCACCTCGATGGGCCGCGTGCTCCTGGCCGCCGAGCCCGCCGCCCGCCTCGCCGCACTGGAGCTCAAACCCCTGACCTGCCGCACCGTCACCGACCCCAAGCTGCTGGCCGAGGCGGTACGGCAGGCGGGCGGCGACGGCTACGCGCTGGTCGACCAGGAACTGGAGGACGGCGTCCGCTCGATCGCGGTGCCCCTGCGCGACGGCGACGGCAACGTGGTCGCCGCCGTCAACGTCGCCACGCACGCCAGCCGCGCCACCACCCAGACCCTCGTGGAGCGCGTCCTGCCCGAACTCACCTCGGCCGCGGCCCGCATGACCGCCGACCTCTCCCACCTGCCGAGCTACGGCTCGATCTCCTGAACATCCGACACCACGACGAACCCCTCCTGCTGAGTGACGGCCACACCCACCAGCCCCGCCGCCACCAGCACGGCCGCAACCCACCGCCACCGCCCTGCGACCCGCCCCCGCCCCACCTGAGCCTGAGCCCGTGCCTGCGTGTGCGTCCGCGGTGTTTCCTCCATCGCCACCCGCTTGCGTGCGGCCACCCAGGCCGACGCCTGCTCGGCCCCGAGCCCGCACCCGCGCGCGAACGCCTCCACCACCTGCTCGCGCGGCAGCGTCTCACGCTTCAGCATCCCCGCCGCCGTCGAGTACGGCAGCGCGTGCCCGGCCCGCCGCGCCTGCGTCTGGATCTCCCGGTAGCTCCGCCCCGACCACGCCTTGAGCCGGCGCAACCCGCTCATGAACTCGGCACCCGTCCGCAAATCCGAAGGATCAGTTGTGTCACTCATAGCCTGGCAGTACAGCCGACTCGCACAGACCCGCACAACCCGGAACAGCCGTCCCGCCACCTCCGAGCCACCCGGCGGGCCAGCGTCGAAGGCATGACTTCCGTATGGATCCACGCCGCCCTCGCCGGCACGCTGCTGGCGCCGGCTCCCGTCGACAAGGAGATCGTGTCCTTCCTCGCCAGGACGCTGCCGGACGGTCCCGGCGGCACCGTCGCCGTCGTGCGCGACGGCAGGCTCGTGCACTGCGCCGGTTTCGGCCTGGCCGACCGCGAACGCGGGACGCCCGCAGGGTGCGAGACCGTCTACGACATCATGTCGATCACCAAGCAGTTCACCGCCGCGGCCATCATGAAGCTGCAGATGATGGGCAAACTCCGCACCACCGACCGGATCAGCGCCCATCTCGGCCGCGTCCCCGCGGACAAGCGCGCGATCACCCTGCGCCACCTGCTCACGCACACCTCCGGCCTCGGCGATCTCGGCGACGACTACGTCCCCGTCTCGCGGGACACCATGATCAGGCGTGCCCTGGCCGCGCCCCTGCGCCAGGCCCCCGGAGCCGGGTTCCGCTACTCCAACCTCGGCTACAGCCTGCTGGCCGCCGTCGTCGAGCGCGCCTCCGGTCTCGGCTACGAGAGGTTCCTGGCCACGCACCTGTTCGCGCCCGCCGGAATGACCCGCACCGGGTACGTGCTGCCGCGCTGGTCACCCGGAGACCTGGCCGTCGAGTACGACAGGCGCGGCAGGCGGCAGGGCCGTCCCACCGAGCACCCCTGGGCCAAGGACGGCCCGTACTGGTACCTGCGCGGCAACGGCGGCATGCTCTCCACCGCCGCCGACATGTACCGCTGGCACCGCGCCCTGGAGGGCGGCACCGTCCTGTCGCGCCGCGCCAAGACCGAGATGTTCACCCCGCGCGTGCTGACCGACCGGCGCGAACGCCACTACTACGGCTACGGCTGGGGCATCGTCCCCCGCACCCGCCTCGGCCGGGTCACCGAGCACGACGGCGGCAACGACTGGTCCTTCGGCCAGTACGCCCGCTTCACCGGCAGGCGCGTGATGGTCTTCTGGATCACCAACCAGGCCTACAGCACCGGCGGATGGAACCTGGAGGACCTCAACGGCCAGCTCACCCTGGGCCTGGCCGAGCGCGCCTAACGCGGCGCCGGCGCGTTGCGGACCACCGCGAGCGGGCATTTGGCGTAGTGCAGCATCGCCTGGCTCACCGATCCCAGGATCAGTCCGGTGAGCGCGCTCTGCCCGTGCGTCCCCACGACCAGCAGATCGGCGCCCTCGGAGGCGTTCCTGAGCGCCTGCGCCGGATGGTCGTGCACCACCTCCCACACGACCCGCACGTCGGGATGGCGGTCGCGATAGCCCGCGACCGCCTCCTTCAGCAGCCGCAGCTCGTCCTCCTCCGCGGAGGCCGACGCCAGGACGCCGTCGAGGTCGAGCCGGTTCCAGGCGTGCACCGCCCGCAGCGCCAGCCCGTGCCGGTCGGCGTGCTCGAAGGCGTACGCGAGCACGCGCTGACTCGCCGCGGAGCCGTCCACCCCCACGACCACCTCGCCGCGCGGCGCGGCGGCGGCCGGTTCCCTGACGATGACCACGTCACAGGCAGCCTGCCCGGTCACCCCTGCCGCCACCGATCCGAGCAGCAGCCCGCGGAAGCCGCCCATCCCGTGGCTGCCCATCACGAGCAGGTCGGCGCCGGCGGACAGCTCCAGCAGCGCCGCACGGGCGTCACCCGGTACGGCCCGCCGCTCGACGTCCAGGCCGGGCGCCTCCTGCCGGGCCCGTTCGACGGCGGCGGCGAGCACGGTCGCGGCGCCGTCCCGCATCCACTCGGCCACCCCGGCATACCGCTCGCCGGGAACGGCGGCGTGCGCCCAAGCGGGCATCGCGTGCACGACCAGCAGGGTCCGCCCGCGCGGCGCCGCCTCCCTGGCCGCCCAGCCGACGGCCTCAAGCCCTGCCCGCGAACCATCCACGCCGACAACGATCACGACACATCACCCCGCTCCACCCTCTTCCTATCCCATCGCTCGCCGCGGGCCTGCGGCGGGTGGGCCGGTCAGGAGGGGTACGCTCCCCGCTGGCCTGCGGTGGGGTGGGCCGGTCAGGCCGGGTACGCGTGGGTCTCGGTGGCCTTGACCGAAGCCCAGATCCGCTGGCCGGGCGACAGGTCGAGCTCGGCCACGGCCGCGGGGGTGATGTCGGCGAACGCGGAGACGGGGCCGCCGAGGTGCACGCGGACGTTGTCGCCGTGCCGTTCGATGCCGTCGATGCGGGCCTGCCACAGGTTGCGCGGGCTGCCGTCCGGCCGGGAGCGGTACAGGGCCACGGCGGCGGGCGGGAAGGCCACGAACGCCGGCCCGTCGAAGTGCTCGCTGGCGTGCAGCAGCAGCTCGCCCACCTTGACCCCGGACTCGGCGGCCACCCCGCGGTACAGGTTGAGCCCGACCAGGCGAGCCACGTAGTCGGTCCTGGGGCGGCGGGCGACCTCGGCGGGGGCGCCCTGCTGCACGATGGACCCGCCCTCGATCACGATCAGCCGGTCGGCCAGCACCATGGCGTCGAGCGGGTCGTGGGTGACCAGGACGGTGGCGCCGTCGAAGTCGTTGAGGTGGCGGCGCAACTGCGAGCGGACCTCCAGCCGGGTGTGGGCGTCGAGCGCGGCCAGCGGCTCGTCCAGCAGCAGCAACTCGGGCCGTACGGCCAGCGCCCGCGCCAGCGCGACCCGCTGGGCCTGCCCGCCGGACAACTGCCGCGGCTTGGCGGCAGCCTTGTCGGCCAGCCCGACCCGCTCCAGCAGGGCGGCGGCGGTACGGCGCGCCTCGGCCTTGGCGACCCCGCGGCAGCGCGGTCCGAACGCGACGTTCTCCAGCGCGGACAGGTGCGGGAAGAGCAGGTAGTCCTGGAACACCATGCCGATCGGGCGGCTCTCGGCGGGCAGGGCGTCCAGGTCCCTGCCGCGCAGGCTGATCCGGCCGCCGGACATGCCGGTGAGCCCGGCCAGGGCGCGCAGCGCGGTGGTCTTGCCCGCGCCGTTGGGCCCGAGCAGCGCCACCACCTCGCCGGGGGCCACGTCGAGCGCGATGTCGAGCGTGAACGCCGGCCGGCTCACCCGCAACCGGGCCCGCAGACCGACCGCCTCCACCCCCGCCGCACCACGCACGATCATGGGCTGTTCACCCACCGGTCGCGCAGGCTGGCCAGGATGATCACCGAGACCGCGAGCAGCACCAGGCTGAGCACGATCGCCGCCTCCGGCTCGGTCTCCAGCGCCAGGTAGACCGCCAGCGGCATCGTGCGGGTGGTGCCGGGGAAGTTCCCGGCGAACGTGATCGTCGCCCCGAACTCGCCCAGCGCCCGCGCCCAGCACAACACCGCCCCCGCCACCACCCCCGGCATGATCATCGGCAGCGTGACCCGCCGGAACACGATCCACCGGGAGGCGCCGAGCGTGGCCGCCGCCTCCTCGAAGCGCTGGTCGGCCCCGCGCAGCGCGCCCTCCACACTGATCACCAGGAACGGCATCGCCACGAACGCCTCAGCGATGACCACCCCCGCCGTGGTGAACGGCAGCGTGATCCCGAACGCCGACTCCAGCCACTGCCCGACGAGCCCCCGCCGCCCCAGCACGAGCAGCAGCGCGACGCCGCCGACCACCGGCGGCAGCACCAGCGGTACGGTCACCAGCGCCCGCACCAGCCGCCGCCCGGGAAAGCTCACCCGGGCCAGCAGCCAGGCCAGCGGCACGCCGAGCACCAGGCAGATGAGCGTGGCCAGGGAAGCGCTCACCACCGACAGCCGCAGCGCCTCCAGCACGTGCGGCTCGGCCAGCCGCGGGCCGAGCGTGGACCAGGGCGCGCGGATCAGCAGCCCGGCCAGCGGCAGTACCAGGAACACCAGGCCGGCGACGGCGGGCACCACCAGCATCCATGGCAGCCGCCCGGCCCGCTCCCGCGTGGTAGAGCTCATCGGGATCAGGGCGCCTCGAAGCCGGCCTTGGTCAGCACGTCCTTGCCCTGCTGCGACAGCACCAGGTCGGCGAACCGCTTGGCCAGGTCGCCGGCGGGCGCCTTGGTCAGGGTGGCGATCGGGTAGTCGTTGATCGCCTTGTCGGCCTCGGGGAAGGGGATCCCGGTCACCTTGCCGGCCGAGGCGATCACGTCGGTCGTGTAGACCAGCGCGGCGTCCACCTCGCCGAGCTCGACCTTGGTCAGGGTGGCCTTGACGTCCTGCTCCAGCGTGACCGGCGTGACCTTGAGACCGGCCGCGCCCAGCGCCTTGACCGCGGCGGCCCCGCACGGCACCTGCTCGGCGCACAGCGCGACCTTGACCTTGGGGTCGGCCAGGTCCTTCAGTTCGTCGACCTTGGCCGGGTTGTCGGCCGGGACCGCGATCCGCAGCTTGTTGCGGACGAACGTGGCGGGCGCGGTGGCCAGGGAGGCGTCGGTGACGGTCTTCATCGTGGCCGGGCTAGCGGCGGCGAACACGTCGGCCGGAGCGCCCTGGACGATCTGCTGGGCCAGCGTGGCGCTGGAGCCGAAGTTGAACTTCACCGTCGTGCCCGGATGCGCGGCCTCGAAGGTCTTGCCGAGCTCGGTGAACGTCCCGGTCAGCGAGGCCGCCGCGAACACCGTCAGCTCCTTGGCCCCGCCCGCGGGGGAGGCCGAGGCGCTCGTCGCGGCGGGCTGTCCGGAACCGCACCCGGACAACACCGCCAGCGCGATGACCCATGGGGAAAGACGCCTGAACATCGAGGGACTCCTCACGCCGCACCGGCCACGCGCTCGTGACCGGGGATCTCGACGACGACGTTGGTGGACTTGATCACGGCGACCGCCACCACCCCCACCTCCAGGCCGAGCTCGTCGGCGGCCTGACGGCTCATCAGCGACACCACACGGAACGGCCCCGCGGCGATCTCCACCTGGGCCATCACCGCGTCGCGGATCACCTCGGTCACGATGCCGCGGAACCGGTTGCGCGCCGAGGACCGGCCGCCCTCGACCTCCTCGACCTGGGCGCGGGCGAACGCGGCCAGTTCGGCGCCGTCGACCTGCCGGTGGCCGTGCTCGTCGCGCTCGGCGCCGAGGCGGCCCGCGTCCACCCAGCGGCGGATCGTGTCCGCGCTGACCCCGAGCAGCGCGGCGGCTTCACTGATACGAAACGTCGTCACGAACGCCTAGGTTACCCTTCGCAGATTCAAGCCCGCACACCGGCGGCCCCCCGCATCAGCGGACAGGGCCACCGTTTCGTCCTGGCATGCGCGGGAGGTCAGTTCGCCGGGGAGAGAAGGTCGTCGTGCAGCTTGCCGAGCACCTCGTCGAGGGCGGCGGCCACGAAGGAGGCGGCGACCTGCCGGTTGAGGTCGGCGCTCTGGCTGACGAGCTTCTCCGCCACCTGCCCCGACATCTTGGCGGCGATCTTCTGGGGGAAGGTGTTCCATTCGTACACCAGGAAGGCGACGATCAGCGGGATGACGATGAAGCCGACGAGCGCGCCGGCGCCCGCGCCGAACAGCTTGACCAGCAGCATCTTCAGGACCAGCGCGACCCCGATCTTCTTGAGCAGGATGATCAGGACCTTCTGGAACGCCGCGCTGGCCAGCACGGCGCCCACGGCCTTGGCCACCGCGACCTTCACCATGGGCAGCGCGAGCGCCTTGGCCAGCAGGGCGGCGACGGTGGCGCCGAGCGTGGTGTGCATGGCGTGGGTGGCGCTCGCGAGGGCCATGTCGGCCGCCTGCTCACCGACGGTGGTGTGCGTGGAGAGCGTGATGGAGTCCTTCACCTCCCGCTGCACGTGCGCGGCGAGGTCGCGGAACTCCTCCTCCAGGATGCGGTGGATGGCGGCGTTCTCCACGAGCTGGCGGCCGAGGACCTCCGCCAGGTCCGCCATCGTCTCCTCTGACTGGTAGAACTCCGTGGTGGCCGCGACGACGGCGGCCTCGACGACGTCCTCGATCCGGCAGGAGATCGTCGCGCCGCCGGTGCCTTTGACGTAGTGGAAGAGCGACTTGGCGTAGTCGGGGGTGGGGGACGGGCTCACCGTCCGGGTGTGGCCGCCTTCGGTGACGGTCAGCGTGAGCAGCTCCGAGGTCGTGCGCGCGTTGATCGCGGCGGACACGCGTGTCTCGATGGCCGACCGTAGCTGGGGGGCGCGCTCGCCGAGCGCGTCGGTGAGCGCGTTGAGGTCGATCTCCTGCCGCAGGAGGTCCGCGGTCATACCAGATGGGCTCATGCACTCACTGTCGGTTCGGGACGTGGCCGCGGGCCATGACGGCATGGCTGACAGCGCGTCAGCGCGTGCAAACGTCGCGCAAGTCACGGTACGCCGGGCTCTTGGAAAACGCTTGCCCGGAGGCTACGGTTCTCTCAATGCTCCGATGAATACGAGCATCTAGCGGCTTTTTTGCTCTTTTTGAGGGATATTTCCCTTGATTAGTAGGAGGTTTCATGATCAATGCTCCGCGCCTGCTCGCCGCGGCCGTCCTCGCCTTAGGCCTGGCCCAGAGCCCGGCCGTGGCCGAGTCCGCGTCCGAGGTGCTCGTGGCGAATCCGGCCGAGCTCGCCAAGGCCCTGGCGGACGCCGGCCCCGGCGACACGATCGTCATGGCCGACGGCACGTGGGAGAACGCCTTCCTCGACCTCAGCGCCGCCACCGCGCCCGGCAGGCCGGTGACGCTGCGGGCCCAGACGCCCGGCAAGGTCGTGCTCACCGGCCGGTCGGGGATCTCGCTGAACAGTCCCGACCTCGTGGTCAGCGGCCTGACCTTCACCGACGGCACCGTGCCCGAGGGCAAGGGGTCGGTCATCACGTTCAACAGCGACCGGGGCCGGGTCACCGACACGGCCGTGGTGAACTTCAACCCGGCCGAGCCGCAGACCGCCTACTACTGGGTCTACTTCCGCGGCGGCGCCAACCGGCTCGACCACGTCCTGCTGGAGGGCAAGAACCACCAGGAGCCTGTCGTGGGCAACGACCGGGGGCCGCGGGCCACGTACAACAAGGTCGATCACAGCCGCTTCGCCAACGTCCCCAACATCGGGCGCAACGGCATGGAGGCGCTGCGCATCTGGGGTTACGGGCAGTGGGGCGATCTCGGGACGACGGAGGGGGCGTACTTCACCATCGAGAACAACCTCTTCGAGCACGTCGACGGCGACGACGAGATCATCTCGCTGAAGTCCAACCACAACACCGTGCGCCACAACACGATCAAGCAGTCCAGCGGCGGCCTCGTCCTGCGCTACGGCAACTACAACACGGTCGAGAACAACGTCATCCTGGGCGAGCGGTACCCGGCCAGCGAGGGCATCCGGGTCAGCGGCGACCACCACACCGTACGCGGCAACTACGTGGCCGGAGTCTCCGGTTACGGGCTCAAGGTCACCAGCGGCGAGCACATGTTCGACGAGAACAACCAGCTCGACTACCTGACGCCCGGCTTCGTGCCACAGAAGAACCCGCTCGCCCCCTACGGCTACCTCTTCCACTACGGACAGGTGACCGACAGCCGGTTCACCGGCAACATGTTCGTCGACAACGCCAAGAGCGACATGCACCTCGGCTGGTTCTACAAGAACCACTGGCCCGGCTACCAGATGGTCCTCCTGCCCACGCGCAACACCTTCACCGGCAACCTCGCCTACCGCCCGGCGGGCGGCGTCTCGGTGCAGACCAGCAAGCAGGACACCGCGCCGCCGTTGCAGAAGTTCGTCTTCGAGCCCAACACCTTCCGCGGCAACGTCGTCGTCGGCGGCACGCTCGACGTCAACGCGCCCAACACCGCCGACGGCATCACGGTCGTGCCCCTCGCGGGGAAGGCCGCCCCGAGGGTCCCGCGGAGCGCGAGCACGGCGGACACCGGGCCGGCCTGGCGCGAGTGAGCGGTCAGGCAAGGAAGAGTTCGATCACCGGGACGGCGACCGGGGGACGCTGAACGGGCAGCTGAAGGGTCAAGGTGCCCTCCGGCTGCCCGCCCATCTTGGTGTTCTGCGCGACCTCGCCGGGCTTGGTGACGACCATCCGGATCTCCGAGGCGTCGTCGAGCAGCTGCGCGTAGCGGACCTTGCCCGCCAGCCCCGGCAGGTGCACGTGGCGCAGCGGCCAGCTGAACAGGTGAAGGTAGAGGCGGTCGCCGTTCTGGGTGTAGCGGCAGTCGGCCGGCGGGGTGAACGACGCGGGCCCGCAGCCGCGGATCGAGCGCTCGTGCCGGTCCATCCAGGCGCCGATCTCGGCCAGGATGGCCAGCGCCCTGGGGTCGATCTCGCCCCGGCCGGTCGGGCCCACGTTGAGCAGCAGGTTGCCGCCCTTGGCGACGCCGTCCACCAGCATGCGGATGAGCAGCTCCGGGCTCTTGTAGTCGAGGTTGTCGCGGTCGTAGCCCCAGCTTCCGTTGAGCGTCTGGCAGGCCTCCCACACCTCGGCCAGTGGTCCGGAGGGCTGGTACTGCTCGGGCGTGACGAAGTCGCCCGGCAGGCCGGTGCGGTCGTTGACCAGGATGCCGGGCTGCAGCTCGCGGACCATCTCCAGCAGTTCGGCCGAGCCCCAGTCCGCGGCGCCCTTGCCGCCCCACCACTCCTTCCTGCCGGCGTAGGAGAAGTCGAAGAACAGGTAGTCGATCTTTCCGTAGCGGGTGAGCAGCTCGCGGACCTGCCCGTGCAGGTAGTGCCGGTACTCGGCGATGTCGCCGCCGCCCTCGCCGTCCACCTCGTCACGGCGGGGGTGGGTGCCGTCGACGGGGAAGGACGGGTGGTGCCAGTCGATCAGCGAGTGGTAGAAGCCGACCTTCAGCCCCTCGGCCCTGCAGGCCTCGGCGAACGGCCCCACCAGGTCCTTCCCGTACGGCGTGCGGGTCGCCTTGTAGTCGGTCAGATCGCTGTCCCACAGGCAGAACCCGTCGTGGTGCTTGGTCGTCAGCACCACGTAGCGCATCCCGGCGGCCTTGGCCGCGCGCGCCCAGCCGGCCGGGTCGTAGCGATCGGGGGAGAAGTGGTCGAAGTAGACCTGGTACTGCTCGTCGGTCATCTTCTCCCTGGTCTTGACCCACTCGTGCCGGGCCGGCAGGGCGTACAGGCCCCAGTGGACGAACATCCCGAATCTGTCATGGGTGAACCACGTCATGAAAAATCATCCCTTGAGGGCGCCGGAGGACAGGCCATGAACGAACGAACGCTGGAAGAACAGGAACACGATCACCGAGGGCAGCAGGGCAAGCAGCGAGGCCGCCATGACCACGCCCGGCGTCACGATGGGGTCGATGCGCAGGGTCCGCAGCGCCAGCGGCAGCGTGTAGGACGAGGCGTCCTGCGCCACCAGCAACGGCAGCAGGTACTGGTCCCAGATCATGGTGAAGCCGAACACGCCGATGACCCCGAGCGCGGGCTTGCACATCGGCAGGATGATCTGCGCGAAGATCCGCAGCTCGCCCGCCCCGTCGATCCGCGCCGCCTCCTCCAGTTCGCGCGGCACGTCCTTCATGAACTCGGTCATCACCAGGATGGAGAACGCCCAGGCGCCGAGCGGCACGATCATGCCGGCCAGCGTCCCGATGAGGTTCACGTGGATCACCGGCACGTCGGCCAGGATGATCGACAGCGGGATGGCCAGGATCTCCTCGGGCAGCATGAGCGTCGCGAGAATGGCCACGAACACCAGCGACATGAACCGGAACCGCTTGCGCGCCAGCGCGTACGAGGCCAACACCGAGACCGTGACCTGGAGCAGCAGCCCGAAGCCCACGACGAGGAAGGAGTTGAGCAGATACTTCAGCATGCCCTGGTCGACGGCCACCGTGAAGTTGTCCAGCGTGGGGCTGGTCGGCACCAGGCTCAGCTGGGTCGGGTCGGAGACGTGGTTGAAGGCGCTGACCAGCAGGGCCAGCAGCGGCCCCGCGAACACGACCAGTACCAGCGAGTAGATCACCAGCTTCGTCGCGCGGCCCGCGGGGGTCGCGTTCTCCTTGAGACCGAGAGCCGTCTCGCTCATCGGTTCTCCTTCCTTCTGAGCAGGTAGACGAAGACCGTCAGCACGAGAGTCGCGACGAACAGCAGGACCGCCCCCGCCGCGCCGACGCCCAGCCGGTTCTGCTCCAGGCCGAGCTTGTAGATGAGGGTCATGACCACTTCGGTGGAGCCGTTCGGCCCGCCGTTCGTCAGCAGGAACACCTCGGTGAAGACCCGCAGCCCGCGGATGGCGGCCAGCACGAACAGGATCGTGAAGACCGAGCGCAGGCCGGGCAGCGTGACGTGCAGGATCCGGCGCCATCGGGAGGCGCCGTCGACGGTGGCGGCCTCGTAGAGGTCCCGGTTGACGCCGGCCAGCCCCGCCATGAAGATCATCATGTCGTACGGCGCGCCGCGCCAGATCCCGGTCATGATCACCGAGGCCATGGAGGCGTCCGGGTCGTTGATGAACCCGGACGGCCCGAGCCCGACCAGCCCGATGATCGAGTTGATCATGCCGTCGGCCGTCGGGTGGTACATGATCCGCCACAGCTCGGCGACCACCGCCATCGGCACCACGACCGGCAGGAACGCGGCCGACCTGATGAAACCGAGCTTGCGGCTCTGCCCCTCCATCAGCAGCGCCAGCGCGAACCCGAGCGCCATCGAGCCGGCCGTCTGCCCCACGGCCAGCACGATCGTGTGCCAGGCCGCGCTGTGGAAGCCCTCGGAGGCGAGCATCGTGGCGTAGTTGCCGGTCCCGACCCACTTGTTGCCGAGGAACGGCTGGACGTCCTGGAAGGACATGACCAGCGCGTTGCCCATCGGGATGAACTTGAAGAGCGCGAACAGGATGATCGCCGGAGCCAGGAACAGCCACGGGATCCACCAGCGGCCGTCCCGCCCCCCGTTCTTGGAACGGGGAGCGGGGGCGCCGGTCGTCGCTCGCGCGGCGACGGGACTCAGTTGCTCGACGCTCATGAGGCGGCGATGCCCTGTTCGGTGAGGATGGCGGCGAGCTTGGTGTCGAGCTTGCCGAGTTCGGCCTTGAGGTCGAGGGAGCAGTCCGCCACGAGCGCGTTGACGGTCTCGGCCGACACCTGGCGCACCGGGGTCCAGTTCGGCAGCGACGGCGCGTACCGGCCGGAGGTCTGGTAGGCCTCGGCGAAGGTCTTCCAGCGCGGGTCGGGCCGCACCTGGGCGATGTCGACGGTGGTGTTGACGGGCAACTGCACGATGTACGCCGCTTCGCCCTCCATGCCGATCTTCTGGCCTTCGGCCGAGATGGCGAAGGCGGCGAAGGCGTCCTGCGCGGCCTGGTTGGGCGAGCCGGCCATCAGGTAGACCGCGCCGCCCTCGGCCAGCACCTCGGCGCTCTTGGCGCCCTTGGGCATCGCCATGACCTCGTACTTGTCCTTGCCCAGCGCCTTGTCGAAGCGGGGCAGCAGGTAGGGGCCGACGACGTAGAGACCGGCCTTGCCCGCCTCGAACGTCTCGTTCGTCGGCGGCGTGTCCATGGTGACCGCGCCCGGCTGGATCACCTTGTCCTTGCAGCCCAGGTCGCGGAACCACTGCATCGCGGCGACGGACTCGGCGGTGGACATGGCCGGCTTGTACTTGCCGCCGCCCGCGTCGGCCACGAAGTCGCCGCCCGCGGCCCAGAGGAAGTTCGAGAAGTACCAGGACGCGTATCCGCGCTTGGTCGACAGCGGCGCCGCCAGCCCGTAGGTGTCGGCCTCGCCGTTGCCGTCGGGGTCCTTCTCGGTGAACGCCTTGGCCATCGCCGCCAGGTCCGCCCAGCTCTGCGGCGGCTTCAGGCCCAGCTTCTCGCGCCAGTCCCTGCGGATGAGCAGCGCGGTCGCCTGTGCCGAGTACGGCAGGCCGTACTGCTTGCCGTCCACGGCCTTGCCCGCGGCCAGGGCCCGCTCGCTGACGTCCTTGGCGCCGGCGACCTTGGACAGGTCGATCTCGCGCAGCAGGCCCTGGCTCTGCATCGTTCCGAGCTGGGCGACGTCGTTCATGACGATGTCCGGCAGGTCCTTCTGCGCGGCACGCTGCTGCATCTTCGTCTCGAAGTCGTCGAAGATGGCCGTCACCTTGACCTTGTGGCCCGTGGCCTTCTCGAACGCCGCGGCCAGCTTGATCGTGCCCTGCTCACCCGGCCCGCCGGGCGTCGTCCTGGTCCAGAGTTCCAGGGGCGCCGAGGCGTCCTGTTCGACGTCGCCTCCCGCCGGACCGGAGCCGCACCCGGTCAGCACCAGCGCGGCAGCAAGGAGACAACTCACCTTGTATTTGGCATGTGTCCGCATATGTGAACGGCTCCCAGTCTCTTGGATAACGCTTTCCGAGAAGCTAGCGTTGCCCCATTGGCACGGTCAATGGTCCGATGACTCCCGGCCGAAATCGATGCGTAACAAGCCGCGTGCTGCCACTGACCCGATGACTCTTGATGACTCTGGAGCGTTCATGTCCGAGCTCGATCCCCGGCCCCTCGCCCTGCTCGTCATGGAGGAACGGCGGCGCGGCGACGTCTACCCGCCCGAGGTCCTGCGCGACCTGGACGAACTGGTCAGATGGAGCGCGCCACCGCGTACCCGGGAACACCTGGCCGAGGACCCGGACGTGCTGGCGGAGGTGGAGATCCTGCTGACCGGATGGAGTCCGCCCCGGCTCGACGCCACGCTGCTGAGCCGGGCGCCCAAGCTGCGCGCGGTGCTGGTCGCCGCCGGCTCGGTACGGCCGCTGACCACGCCGGAGTTCTGGGCCCGCGAGATCCCGATCGTCTCCGCCGCCTCCGCCAACGCGATCCCGGTGGCGGAGTTCGCGCTGGCCCAGATCCTGCTCGCGCTGAAGCAGGCCCACCGGATCGCCCGCGAGATCCGGGCCGAGCGCCGCTACCCGCACGATCCGCGCGTCGCCGGCGGGTACCGCTCCCGCGTCGGCCTGTTCGGCCTCGGCGCGATCGGCCGCCTCGTCGCCGCCCACCTGCGGAACTTCGACGTGGAGGTGCTGGCCTGCGACCCCGTGGCCGACCCCGCCGGGCTGGGCGTGCGCCTGGTGGAGCTGCCCGAGCTCTTCGCCGCCTGCTCGGTCGTCAGCCTGCACGCGCCGTTGCTGCCCGAGACGGAAGGCCTGGTCGACGGCGAGCTGCTCGACCTCCTGGAGCCCGGCGGCACCCTGATCAACACCGCCCGCGGCGCGCTGGTGGACGAGCCCTCCCTCGTGGACGTCCTGCGCCGCAGGACCGACCTCACCGCGGTACTCGACGTCACCTGGCCGGAACCGCCGCCGCCGGACTCACCGCTGTTCACCCTGCCCAACGTCGTCCTGACCGCGCACGTGGCGGGAGCCCTGGGCGGTGAGCGGGCGCGCATGGGGGAACTGGTCGTGGACGAGCTGCGCCGCCTGGCCGGCGGGGAGGCCTTCCGGCATGCCGTACCGGCTGACCGGGCGCACATCATGGCGTGACGGCCGGGGAGCGGGCGCACGTCCGTGGCGTGACGGCCGGGGAGCGGGCGCACGTCAGGGTGTGACGGTGGCGCGGGCCGTCGGCGTCTTCACGATGCCGGCGGCCCGCGAGGGGGCTAGGAGTGGGCCAGGGTGTAGAGCCGGTCGTGCTCGTCCCAGCGGGCGGTGCTGATGACCTTGGTCGCGTCCGGCACGGTTCCCAGGCGCAGTTGCCTGGCCAGCGCGTTGAGGCGCTTGGCGGAGGCGGTGACGGCCTCGCGCAGGGCGGTCGGGCTGCCCCAGTGGGTCTCGTCCTCCTTCAGGCTCTTGCGCAGACCGGAGGCGATGGTGGACAGGCGCTTGCCGTACGAGTGGGCGCGCAGTCTGGCCAGGTCCTCCTGCACCAGCGACACCGTGTCCGCCAGCGCCTTCGCGTCGTAGGTCTCCTTCCGCCCGGCGTCGGCCTTCTCGCCGTGGCCGCCCCGGTCGCCGGTGTCCACGGTGGCGAAGGGGAGCAGGTTGCGGAAGCTGAGGTAGGCGGTGGCGGCCTCACCGGCCGTGGTCGCGGTCAGCGCCTCCAGCGCCGCGTCGAACAGCTCGTCGAGCTGGCCGCCCTCCAGCTGGATGATCGGCAGCAGCCGGTCCAGCCTCATCACCTCCGACTTCAGGTCATCGGTGACGAGCTGGCGCACCTTCGCCATGGCGAGGTCCTCGTTCGCCGCCGTGGCGAGCTGGCGCGACAGGGCGCCGCACTGGACCACCCAGGCGGTCGTGTGGCAGCCCATCCCGGTGACCCCGGGAGGCGCGGGCGCGCGGCCGTTGACGACCAGGGGCTGACCGGCGGTGAAGGTCACCACGAGCGGGTCGTTGGCCGCGTCGTCCACCCAGGCGTTGGAGCCGGTGGCGTCCGGCAGGACGGGCATCGTCTTCCACGCCGCGGCGATCCGGGTCAGCAGGTTCGTGACCTCCTCCTTGCCGAGGTCGGCCCCGGGGAAGAGATGGCGCAGCTCGGCGGTGAGCTTGGCCCTGGCCTCCGTGGCGGCGGAGGCGCCGAAGAAGCCGGAGTAGGTCACACTGCGCGGGTACGCGGCGGCGACCAGGCTCTGATGCTCGTGGACCAGCGTCGGCACGATGGCCTCGACCCGGGCGGCGGCGTCCTTGGCCAGGCTCTCGATGGCCTGGACCGAGAGCAGGGCGCGACTGAGTGCGGTGCCGACGTGCCGGCCCTCGCCCTTGCGCAGCTCGCGCAGCCGCTCCTTGCCGCTGCCCGGGGACAGGCCGATGACGCTGCGGGCCGCGGTCTTGATGGACTTGGCGGCGTGGAAGAGTTCCTGGTCGTCGGTGGGCCTGGCGTACCTCTGCGCGATCGTCTCGGCCTTGGTCTCGATGTCGGCGGCGGTCATGGCGAACGAACCGATGCCGCTGACCAGCTTCTCCAGGTTCTCGGCCAGGGTCGCGAGCTCGTCGTAGCTGGTACGCGGGACCTTGGCCGCCTCGGGGTCGAGCAGGAAGATGATCCCCGACTCGCGCAGGGCGGCGTCGTAGGAGAACATCCGCCACAGCGCATCCTTGACCTGGACGGCGGTGTAGGGCGGGTCCGGGTCCTTCGGCGGCTGCGGCTTGGGCTGCGCGGGCTGCCCGGGTTGCTCCGTCTCCATCTGCTCGGCGGCCAGCTTCGCCTCCTCCTCACGCTGGAGCGCCAGGCGGTCCATGGACAGGGAGTGGCGCTCGTGGGCGATGAGGACGTTCCGGTAGCGGCCCTCACCCGACCCGATCGAGCCGCGGGCCGAGGGGTTGAAGACGGTGGCGTACGGCAGGTAGTTCACGTAGGCCAGGTGGTGGGCGACGGCCACGCCCAGTGTGTCGGCGGCGCGGGCGCGCACCTCGTCCTGGGTCTCCATCGAGCCGTCCTGCTTCTTCCGCGGGCCGTCGCGCAGCACCCTGCGGGCCAGATCCAGGCCGGTCACCGTGCGGTGGGCGGCGTCCTCCAGCCTGGGCGCGCGTTCCTCGTGGTCCTCCAGCCACAGGAAGAGCTTCATCTGGGTGGAGTCGAGGTTGGACATCCAGGCGGTCGCCTCGTCGTGCAGGGCCTGGACCTTGCCGATGGCCTCGGTCAGGGTCAGGTTGTGCAGGACCGCCTTGAGCGCGTCGAGGTGGACCTGCCAGGCGATGGTGTGGTCGCCCATGCGCGCGCCGAAGGGGGAGGGGGTGCGGGGACGGGGGCTGATGACCACGCGCCGGATGAGGTCGCTGCCCGGTTGCGGCAGGATGGCGGGGCGCAGGTAGACGGTCGCGCCTTTGGGCAGGTCGGAGTGGGACTGGGCAACCAGGGGAATCGGTCCTTCCACCGGCGTGGTGTCGGTGTCGCCCGCGGTCGGATCCTGGTTCTTCTTGGCACGCTTCATTGCGCTCCGTCCCGGTTGGCAGTGATATGAACTCCCCCTTTTCCCGCGGAAGGCGTGGTCGCGGCTAGTGGCCAGGTCGTCACAGTTCCGGATCGGCGGACGTTTACGCTGGTAGGAGGGTTCGGGGGGAGGCTCATCCATGAGGTGCTCACGAATGCGCGTGCTGGTGGTCCTGGCCGGGCTGCTGGCCCTGCAGACGCCTGCCGGGGCTGCGGTCGCGGCGCGGGAGTTTCCCGAATTGACACCGGCGGTGGCCGCCCGCCTGGACTCCGTCGTACAGAAGACCATGCGTGAAGCGGGCGTGCCCGGCGTCGTCGTCGGCCTGTCGGCTCCCGGCAAGGGCTCGTACGTGCGGGCCTTCGGCGTCGCCGACAAGGCGACCGGCGCCGCGATGACGCCCGGCGTGTACTCGCGGATCGGCAGCGTCACCAAGACGTTCACCGTGACCGCGCTGCTCCAGCTCGTCGACCGGGGCAAGGCCGGCCTGGACGACCCGATCGCCGACTACGTCGAGGGCGTCCCGAACGGCGAGCGCATCACGCTGCGCCAGCTCGCCGGCATGCGCAGCGGGCTGTTCAACTACAGCGAGGACGAGGGGTTCTTCAAGGCGCTCACCGGCGACCCCACGCGCTCCTTCACGCCGCGGGAGCTCCTGGCCTTCTCCTTCAAGCATCCCGTGCTGTTCGAGCCGGGCGCCGAGTTCTCCTACTGCAACACCAACCTCATCCTCCTGGGGCTGGTCGTGGAGAAGCTCGGCGGTCAGCCGCTGCACGAGTTCGTCGGCGCCAACATCCTGAAGCCCGAGGGCCTGAACCGGACGATCTTCCCGACCGGCGCCGCCTTCCCGAGCCCGCACCCCCACGGCTACACCAACCAGACCGCAACGGGCGCGGTCGAGGACGCCACCGGCTGGAACCCCTCCTGGGGCTGGGCCGCCGGCGCGATGATCTCGGACCTGGAGGACCAGCGGAAGTGGGCGAGAATCCTGGCCACCGGCTCGCTGCTGAGCCCGCGTACACAGGCCGAGCGCCTCAAGACGGGAACGACGCAGATCTCCGGCACGGGCTACGGGCTCGGCATCTTCAACGTGGAGGGCTGGATCGGGCACAACGGCTCGCTGCCCGGCTACCAGACGCTGACGATCTACCTGCCCGCGTATCAGGCGACGCTGGTCATGCTGCTCAACACCGACATCTCGTACGAGGGCCAGGAACCCAGCACGGTCCTCGGCCGGGCGGTCACCGGCGTCGTCACCCCTGACCACGTCTACCAGCTGGGCGGCTGAGCAGCCCCGGACAAGACGAGAGGGCCGGCCCCTTACGGGACCGGCCCTCAACGGTCAGACGGTCAGCCGAGACCGTTCTTGAGCGCGGTGATCAGTTCACCGTTGGAGGTGTCGCCGCTGAGCTCCCAGAAGAACGCGCCGCCGAGGCCCTGGTTCTTCGAGTACGTCATCTTGCCGCCGATGGTGGCCGGTGTGTCGTAGCTCCACCACTGGTTGCCGCAGAAGGCGTAGGCCGTGCCCGCGACGGTGCCGGTGGAGGGACAGCGGGTCTTGAGCACCTTGTAGTCCTCGTTGCCCGGTTCGTAGGTGCCTGGCGCCGGGCCGGTGGCGGTTCCGCCAGGTGTGGCCTGGGTGACGCCGGTCCAGCCTCGGCCGTAGAAGCCGATGCCGAGGAGCAGCTTGCTCGCCGGGATGTTCTTGCTCTTGAGCTTCTGGATGGCGTTGTCGGAGTAGAAGCCCGCGATCGGGATGCCGGTGTAGGAGGTGAGAGGCGAGTGCGGGGCGGTCGGGCCCTGCGCGGCCCAGGCGCCGAAGAAGTCGTAGGTCATGACGTTGTACCAGTCGACGTACTGCGCGGCGCCGCCGTAGTCGGCCGCGTCGATCTTGCCGCCGTTGGTGCCGTCCGCGGTGATGGCCGCGGTGACCAGGTTGTTCGGGCCGAAGCGGGCGCGTACGGCCTGCATCACGTTCTTGAAGGACGCGAAGCCGCTGCTGTCACAGGTCAGGCCGCAGGCGTTGGGGTACTCCCAGTCGATGTCGATGCCGTCGAAGACGTCGGCCCAGCGGGGGTCCTCGACCATCTGGTAGCAGGACTCGGCGAACGCGGTGGGGTTGGCCGCGGCCTGGGTGAAGCCGCCGGACCAGGTCCAGCCGCCGATGGAGAAGAGGATCTTGAGGTTCGGGTACTTCTTCTTCAGCTTGCGCAGCTGGTTGAAGTTACCGCGCAGCGGCTGGTCCCAGGTGTCGGCGACGCCGTCGACGCTCTCGGCCGCCGAGTAGGACTTCTCGTAGTCGGCGAAGGAGTCGCCGATGGTGCAGCGGCCGCCCGTGGTGTTGGCGAAGGCGTAGTTGATGTGGGTCATCTTGGCGGCCGAGCCGCTGGTGTCGATGTTCTTGACGTGGTAGCCGCGCTGGTAGACGCCCCACTGGACGAAGTAGCCGAGGACCTTGTTGCCGCCGCCGCCGGGGCCGTCCGAGGTGGTGGCGGAGGCCGAGTTGCTAGCTGCCGAGCGGTTTCCTGCGGCGTCGCGGGCGCGGACGGTGTAGGTGTAGGCGGTGTTCGAGCTGAGCCCGGTGTCGGTGTGGGTGGTTCCGGTCACGGTGGTGACCAGGGTGCCGCCGCGGTAGATCTCGTAGCCGGTGACGCCGACGTTGTCGGTCGAGGCGTTCCAGGCGAGGGAGACGCTGTTGGAGGTGACGCCGGTGGAGCGGAGGTTGCCCGGCACCGTGGGCGCCTGGTTGTCACCGCCGCCGCCCGAGGTGGTCGCCGTGACCGCCGCGCTGTCGGCCGAGCGGTTGCCCGCCGCGTCGCGGGCCCGGATCGTGTAGGTGTAGCTGGTGCTGGCGGTGAGCCCGCTGTCGGTGTGGGTGGTTCCGGTCACGGTGGTGACCAGGGTGCCGCCGCGGTAGATCTCGTAGCCGGTGACGCCGACGTTGTCGGTCGAGGCGTTC